>NZ_JABDMV010000051.1 GCF_013001275.1 Flaviramulus sp. | reverse complement strand
TTCACATCAACAAATGAAGAAACCCTTGTATTAAGTGGTTACAATTTGGTAGATGTAACAAATAACACAAATTTATCATTTACTCCTTTAAACTCGATTCCAACAGGAATTTATAGCAATGTTTCTTTTACTTTTGGCTTTGAAAATGACGATAATTACAACAGAAATTACCCCGATTTAAATTCAACATCGTGGAATGTTCCCGAAATGCTTGGAGGCGGATATCATTTTATGCAATTAGAAGGTAAATTTATCGATAACACATCTAGTGAAGTAGGATTTGCATATCATGCAATAAGAGCTGTAGATAATTCTGGAGCAACTCCAGTTTTTCAAGATACTTTTTTTGAAGTGAATTTAGGAGAAGTCATTGTTTCAAACAATTCAACATTTAATATTGAAATGAACATTGCTGAATGGTTTAAAAACCCAAATGTTTGGGATTTAAATGATTTAAATAATATGTTGATGCCCAATTATAACGCTCAAATTATGATGTTTGAAAACGGGCAAAACGCTTTTAGTTTAATATCTGTAACACAATAAATCTATTGAAAAAGTGGACATTACATATTTTAATTGTAACTGTTTTTATTTGCTTTTCTTGTTCAAATGAATCCATAAATAAATATGTACCTACTCCAAGTCCACTTCAAATTCCTAAATTATTTCAAGAAAATATTTTAAATCCTGTAATACCATTTTCAAATCCACAAACCGAAGAAGGAATTGCTCTCGGGAAAAAACTATTTTTCGACCCAATACTTTCTGGTAATAATTCGCAAGCTTGTGCCGATTGTCATAGCACTGAAAATGCTTTTACAGATTCGAGTAGATTTAGTGATGGAATAAAAGGTGTTTTTGGCAACAGAAATTCTATGCCACTTTTTAATTTAGCATGGAATTATGACGAAAAATTCTTTTGGGATGGAAGCGCTTTTAGCCTTGAACATCAAGCCTTGGTTCCAGTTTCAGACCCAATTGAAATGGCAAGTAAATGGCAAGAAGTTGAGTTAAAAATGCAACAACACCCAGAATATCCAACTCTTTTTGAACAAGCTTTTGGAACATCTAAAATCGATTCAACTTTAGTTACAAAAGCGATAGCACAGTTTGAGCGAACATTAATTTCTTCAAACTCAAAATTTGATAAATATCTTTTGGGTGAAGCTGAATTAACACAAGAAGAGTTGAATGGTTTTAATGTATTTATGGACGAAACTAAAGGCGATTGTTTTCATTGTCATGGCAGTGATAAAAACCCTTTATGGACAGATAATATGTTTCACAACAATGGTTTAGATGCAACTTTTACAGATTTAGGCTTGGGTTTGGTTACCGGTGATCCGGCCGATAATGGAAAATTTAAATCCCCATCACTTCGAAATCTAGTTTTTACAGCTCCTTACATGCACGATGGCAGATTTGCTACTCTTGATGAGGTTATAAATCATTATAGCGAAGGCTTAAAAAACTCTTCAACTATAGATCCATTAATGAAAAAAGTGGATCAAGGTGGCGTAAATTTAACTTCAAATGACAAAGCCGATTTAAAATCTTTCCTTTTGTCACTATCAGATTATGAATTTATTAATAATCCTAAGTATAAAAATCAATAACAAAAAACTATAAAACTATATGCTAATATAATGTTAGGTTATATGGAAATCGATGACTTATATTGTATATTTGCACTCTATTTAGAAACCGTCTTAATAAAATAAATAATTAAAGTTTTAAAAAATGACTATTTTATTAACTAAGGTTACATGTGACAGGTAATTAAATTTATAAATCCCCTGAAATAATCTAATTAAAGAATTATGATAAAAGTATCTGAAACAGCTAAGAAAAAAGTTATCGAGCTTATGCAAGATGATGGCTATAATCACACCGAAGATTTTGTGCGTGTGGGTGTTAAAAGTGGTGGTTGTTCTGGCTTATCTTACGATTTAAAGTTTGATAAAGAAAATCAAGATGATGATAAAGTTTTTGAAGATAATGGTGTAAAAATAATTGTCGATAAAAAAAGTTTTTTGTATTTAATAGGCACTACCCTTGAGTATTCTGGTGGTTTAAACGGAACAGGTTTTGTGTTTAACAACCCCAATGCCAACCGTACTTGTGGATGTGGCGAATCATTTTCACTATAAAAATAAGAAAGAATTATGTCGAAGTATACCGAAGATGATTTACGTGAAGAACTAAAAACCAAAGAATATGAATATGGTTTTTATACCGATATTGAATCGGATACATTCCCTATTGGTCTAAATGAAGATATTGTTCGAGCAATCTCAAAAAAGAAAGAAGAACCACAATGGATGACTGATTGGAGGTTAGAAGCTTTTAAGGCTTGGAAAGAAATGACTGAACCAGAATGGGCCAATGTACGCTATACAAAACCAGACTTTCAAGCTATTTCTTACTATTCTGCTCCAAATAGCAAACCAAAATATGATAGTTTAGATGAAGTAGATCCTGAGCTTTTAGCAACTTTTGCAAAACTTGGAATTTCAATTGATGAACAAAAAAAACTAGCAAATGTAGCTATGGATGTTGTTATAGATTCCGTTTCTGTAGCAACTACATTCAAGAAAACATTAGGTGAAAAAGGAATAATTTTTATGAGTATATCTGAGGCGATAAAAGAGCACCCAGAACTTGTAAAAAAATATTTAGGAACCGTTGTTCCTCAAAAAGACAACTTTTATGCAGCATTAAATTCAGCTGTTTTTAGTGATGGTTCTTTTTGTTACATTCCAAAGGGTGTTCGTTGCCCAATGGAACTTTCAACTTATTTTAGAATTAATCAAGCAGGGACAGGTCAGTTTGAAAGAACATTGGTAATTGCTGATGAAGGTAGTTATGTAAGTTATTTGGAAGGCTGTACCGCTCCAAGCAGAGATGAAAATCAATTACATGCTGCAGTTGTTGAATTAATAGCTCTAGACGATGCTGAAATAAAATATTCAACCGTTCAAAATTGGTACCCTGGAAATGCAGAAGGAAAAGGTGGTGTTTATAATTTTGTAACTAAACGTGGTATTTGTGAAAAAAATGCAAAAATCTCTTGGACGCAGGTTGAAACAGGAAGTGCAGTTACATGGAAATATCCAAGTTGTGTGTTAAAAGGAGATAATTCGGTAGGTGAATTTTATTCAATTGCAGTGACCAATAATTATCAACAAGCTGATACTGGAACGAAAATGATTCACTTAGGAAAAAACACGAAATCAACTATCATATCAAAAGGAATTTCAGCAGGAAAATCTCAAAATAGTTACCGTGGTTTGGTGAAAATTAGTCCGAATGCCGATAACGCTCGAAACTTTTCACAATGCGACAGTTTGCTAATGGGCAATGAATGTGGCGCACACACTTTCCCTTATATAGAAGCAAAAAACAAAACTGCAATAATTGAACACGAAGCAACAACCAGTAAAATTGGTGAAGACCAAATTTTTTATTGTAACCAACGTGGTATTGATACTGAAAAAGCCATTGCATTAATTGTAAATGGTTTTAGTAAAGAGGTGCTTAATAAGTTACCAATGGAATTTGCTGTTGAGGCTCAAAAATTGTTAGAGATTAGTTTAGAAGGAAGTGTTGGATAAATATTTATTATCAAAATGAAAAAAATTCTCATTCTATTTTTAACTATTTCCGCGTTTTTAAGTTGTAAAAACGATGCGAAATCTGAACAAAAGGAAGAAATTATTTCTTCAGATGATTCAGATAGAACTGAAAAACAAAGTGACGGCCTTACATTATTAATAGGTGAATTCGTTTTTTATGAAGGGGCGGCTGTTTTACAAACACGAACAAATATCTATGGTGTTTTCATCACAGATAAAATGTTAGAATTAAATAATATGGCCAAAAAATTTAAAACGGAACCAACCGATATGGTTACAGTTGAAATTAGAGGCAAAATATCAAACGAAAAAGACGATAAAATTCTTTGGGAAAATAAGGTTGAGATTATTGAAATATTAAACGTAAAACCTGCTTCCAAGGAAGACAAAAACATAGTGAAACTAGGAAATTAATAATATGTTAAAAATAAATAATTTACACGCAAGTGTTGAAGATAAAGCCATTTTAAGAGGTGTTAACTTAGAGGTAAAAGCAGGAGAAGTACATGCTATTATGGGACCAAATGGTTCTGGGAAAAGCACATTGGCTAATGTGATTGCTGGAAAAGAAGAATATGAAGTAACTAAAGGAAACATCACTTTTAATAATGAAGATATAGATGAATTAGCTGCAGAAGAGCGTGCACATAAAGGCATGTTTTTATCATTTCAATACCCTATAGAAATTCCTGGTGTTTCAGTAACTAACTTCATGAAAACAGCCATAAACGAAACTCGAAAAGCTAAAGGGTTGGAAGATATGCCTGCAAAAGATATGTTAAAACTTATTCGTGAGAAATCGGAATTATTAGAAATCGATAGAAAATTTTTATCTCGTTCGTTAAACGAAGGATTTTCAGGAGGTGAGAAAAAGCGTAACGAGATTTTTCAAATGGCAATGCTTGAACCTAAGTTAGCCATTTTAGATGAAACCGATTCTGGTTTAGATATTGATGCTCTTCGTATTGTTGCCAATGGCGTTAACAAACTGAAAAGTAAAGACAATGCTGTAATAGTGATTACTCACTACCAACGTTTATTAGAACATATAGTTCCTGATTTTGTACATGTTTTATACGAAGGTCGTATTGTAAAATCTGGTGGCAAAGAATTGGCACATGAACTTGAAGAAAAAGGATACGATTGGATAAAAGAAGAAGTGAACGCTTAATACCAAGCAAATGGATTTAAAAGAAAAATTATTATCATCCTATTTAGTATTTGAAGACAACGTTGAAGAAAACACGTATGTTCATGATATTAGAAACAAGGCAATAAAATCGTTTGAAGAAAAAGGCTTCCCAACAAAAAAAGAAGAAGCATGGAAATATACTTCAATAAATGCTCTATTAAAACAAGATTATTGCATTTTCCCAAAGCAGGAGAATGCTATCGAATATAAGGATGTTAAAAAATATTTCATCCACGATATCGATTCTTTTAAAATTGTATTTATAGACGGTAAATATTCATCACATTTATCACAAACCACTCACGATGGTATGGATATCTGTTTGATGTCAGCCGCTTTAAGCAAACCAAAATATCGCTTAGTAATTGAAAATTATTTTAATAAAGCAGCTACAAAAGATAGTTTGCCTTCATTAAATACAGCTTTTTCAAGCGAGGGGGCATACATTCATATTCCAAAAAATAAATTAGTTGAAAAACCTATTCAGATCATACACTTTTCTACAGGAAACGAATCGGCCTCTTTATTACAGCCACGTAATTTAATAGTAGTTGATGAGAATTCGCATG
>NZ_JABDMV010000050.1 GCF_013001275.1 Flaviramulus sp. | reverse complement strand
CGTTGCTTTAATTATATTATTGATAACGATATTGATGAAATATATTTTTCAGTAGCAGAGTTATCAAATAGACAAATAAATAGGTTAATTGATTTTGCCGATAATAATTTAAGAGAGTTAAAATTTATTCCTGATAATAAAGATATTTATGCCAAGAAGCTTAAATACGAATATTATGATTATATACCAATCTTATCTTTAAGAACAATTGCGTTACAAGAACCTATAAATCAATTTATAAAGAGGTTATTTGATATCTTATTCTCATCGTTTATTCTCATCTTTGTTTTATCTTGGTTAACACCAATTTTAGCTATTTTGATTAAGTTGGAGTCTAAAGGCCCTGTGTTTTTTAAGCAATCTAGAAATGGCTTTAATTATGAAGAATTTGACTGTTATAAATTCAGGTCTATGACACCAAATAAAGACGCACATCTGCATCAAGCAACAAAAGGCGATTTGCGAATTACTAAAGTAGGTAGTTTTTTACGTAAAACGAGTATTGATGAATTGCCTCAATTTTTTAATGTCCTTTTTGGCGACATGTCAGTAGTTGGTCCAAGGCCACATATGGTTAGTCATACAAACTTATATGCGCAAAAAGTAGATAAATTTATGGTTCGTCATTTTGTAAAACCAGGTATTACAGGTTTAGCGCAAACTAGTGGGTTCAGAGGGGAAATAGAAACGGATAAAGATATTATTAATCGTGTGAAATACGATATTTTTTATATTGAAAACTGGTCGTTATTGCTAGATATTAAAATAATTATTCAAACTTTTATTAACGCTTTAAAAGGAGATAAAAAGGCGTATTAATGGAACCATTAGTTTCAATCATTACACCCATGTTTAATTCAGAGTCTTATTTAGCTGAGTCTATTCAAAGTGTAATATGCCAAACTTATAAAAATTGGGAGCTGTTATTAATTGATGACTATTCAACTGATAATACAGCTAAAATTGCAAAATCTTTTAGTTCCAAACATTCAAACATAAAATTATTAGAAAGTGATAAAAACTCGGGAGCGGCCATATCGCGGAATAGAGGTATATTGGTGTCGAAAGGCGATTTTATAGCTTTTTTAGATGCCGATGATTTGTGGAAACCAGAAAAACTAGAAAAACAAATCGCATTTATGAAAAACCAAAACTGCCACGTATGTTTTTCAAGTTATGAATTGATAAACGAAAAAGGTGAGCATTTAGGAAAAATGGTAAAGGCATATTCTAACTTAACTTATAAAAAACTCTTAAAAAGTAATTACATTGGGAATTTAACAGGAATATATAATGCAAAAAAATTAGGCAAATTAACAACGCCTAACTTACGCAAACGACAGGATTGGATATTATGGCTGTCAGCGCTAAAAAAGTCTGGAAAACCAGCTCAGGGAATCTTAGAGCCCTTAGCGAATTATCGAGTAAGGAAAGATTCTATGTCGTCAAACAAAATCAATCTTTTAAAATATAATTATTGGGTTTATAAAAAAGGGTTGGGGTTTTCCACTTTAAAATCCATGTTTTATATGATCGGGTTTTTAAACGAGCATTTCTTTGTTAAATCGAAGCAAATAGTTTCTATAAATAAGATCTAAATTGTTTTAATTTCCCTCTGTTTGAACGATCTAAGGCAGTTTTCTTCTCAAACAATACATTTAGATGAGGTTCTAAATATTGGTATATAACATTTTTAATAGATTTTATTTTTTTTTCTGATAGTTCATAATTACTAACATAACTTATCTTAAAAACGTCTAGTTTTAGTTGCTCAATAATAAATTCTTTTACATTGCCATCGTCCTCAATTACGGTTTTTGTAACATAGTAAAAGGTTAAACCTACCGCTTTTTTACCACTTGGCAACTTCACAAGATCATTAGTTCGTCCAATTAAAGTTTTTAAAATTAGTTTTCTTGACGTACTTGTTTTTGATAGTTTGCCAATATCACCTAAATCATATCGAATTAATGGGTGCGCTTTATTATAAAGCGATGTAATTACCAACCGGCCTTCTTCGCCATAAGGTACAATCCTATTCTTCTCATCTAGTACTTCAATAAACATATCATCGGTATTAATCAACCATTCTTTTTGCTGATTTTGAAAAGCTATTAAACCTAATTCAGCGGCTCCATACTCATTTATAATTGGAACACCAAGCTGAGACTGTAAAAGCGTTTTATCGTCATCAAAAAGCATTTCAGAAGTAACAATACATGCTTTTATTGAAGGACAAACGCTTTTAAGAACTATGTTTTTACGGTTTAAAAATTTAGCAAATTGAACTATGGAACTCGTGTAACCATTCAAATAATCAAAAGACGTATTTTTAAAAGTTTCAAGATTTTTTTCTAGTTGTGAGTCACTTAAATCAAATACGGAAAACCGAAAACGATTACTTAATTTATCTTTTATACGCTCTTTATAATACCCTATGTTATCTAAAGGGATACCATAAAATCTGGCCTCTTTGGAATTGTTAAAATCTAAATCAAACCAACGGTAGCGGTCTATAAAAATGGCCCAAGTTAAAGCATGACAAAACTTATCTTTAGCAAAAATAAAAGGATCGCCTGATGACCCTGAAGTTTTGTTGATATATACATTTTTTTGAGTAAATCCTTCTGATAGTCTTTCATTCAATGGGATTTGTAAGTCCCTTTTAGTCATGATTGGTATACTATTCCAATCTTTTGGGTCTACATTTTTAGCAAATTTTTTATAAAAAGTATTATGCTGTAAATGAAAAGCAACAATCTCTTGTTTTTTAGCTTCATGATATAATTCAAATTCAACATCATTTTTACTTTGAATTTCTTTCAATAACCTATTCGCTCGCCTAATAGGAAAACCATTTAATTGTAACGAAAGATTAAACAAATTCAAATTCAAAATTATAATGATGTAAAGTAAATAAAAAATATTCGTGTATTAGAAGCATTAGTTTTATTTTTGCCGAAACAATAAAAACAATGAACATTTTAATACTTGGTTCTGGCGGAAGAGAACACACATTTGCTTGGAAAATTGCCCAAAGCCCAAAATGCAAACAGTTATTTGTAGCTCCGGGAAATTCAGGAACAGCACAAGTAGCAACAAATGTTAATATTGGCGTAACTGATTTTGAAGCTATTAAAAAACTTGTTTTAACCAACAGCATCGAAATGGTTGTCGTAGGACCCGAAGATCCATTAGTTTTGGGAATTCATGATTATTTTCTGAACGATAAGGAGATAAAACATATATCTGTTATAGGGCCAGAAAAAGCTGCTGCAGAATTGGAAGGCAGTAAAGAATTTGCCAAAGAATTTTTATATCGCCATAATATTCCAACTGCGGCTTACGAGAGTTTTACTAAAGAAACTGTTGAAAATGGGTATGCATTTTTAGAAACTTTAAAACCACCATATGTATTAAAAGCCGACGGATTAGCAGCCGGAAAAGGTGTGGTTATATTAAATGATTTAATCGAGGCCAAAGAAGAATTAAAAAGCATGTTAGTTGATGCTAAATTTGGAGATGCGAGCACAAAAGTGGTAATCGAAGAATTTTTAGATGGTATTGAATTAAGTTGTTTTGTTTTAACAGATGGAAAACATTATAAAATTTTGCCAACAGCAAAAGATTACAAGCGCATTGGCGAAGGAGATACCGGATTAAATACAGGCGGTATGGGAGCGGTTTCACCGGTGCCTTTTGCAACTGATGAATTTTTAAATAAAATTGAAGAACGCATTGTGAAGCCAACAATTAAAGGGCTTCAGAAAGACAATTTACCTTATGTGGGTTTTGTTTTTATCGGGCTTATAAAAGTTGGTGACGACCCTAAAGTGATTGAATATAATGTTCGTATGGGCGACCCTGAAACGGAAGTTGTATTACCACGATTAAAAAATGATTTTGTTGAAATCTTACAAACCATGGCGAACGGTACTTTAGATAAAATTAATATTGAAATTGACGAACGGGCTGCGACTACTATAATGTTAGTGTCCGGAGGTTATCCTGAAGCCTATGAAAAAGGTAAAGAAATCACCGGAATTAAAACTATTGAAAATTCTATTCCCTTTCATGCCGGGGCGCAAATAGTGGATAGAAAAATAGTAACTTCTGGTGGCCGTGTTATGGCGATTACATCGTACGGAGACACGTACCAAGAAGCCATAAAAAAATCTTACCAAAGTATAAAAAAACTACATTTTGATAAGATGTATTATCGTAAAGATATTGGTTTCGATTTATAAGTATGAATGCGAAGAAATACTTTTATCTTCTTCATTATTGTCGTTGAAACTTTTTAATTGCCCCATCCAATAAACCATGGCAACTAACCCAATTACTAGGAATAGCCACGACACAGTATTTGCTGCAAACCAGTTTTCTAACTCTAAAGCTCTTAATGCATCATATGGCGCGAAAAGTACATTCACAAATAAATCTTGTATCGCGTAAAAGAAATCTTTCATAAGGATTTATATTATTTTCTAACCGTATATTAGTTAGTATATTTACAGAGCAAAAATACAAAAACAGTTAATGATAACAAGCATTTTTAAAAAATCTAAGTCAATAAATTTTATTATTATTTTTTTTATTACGCTTTTAGCTTTTTTTATTGCTAAAACAAAGCTAACCCTTGATTCTGTTAATTTTATTTTTATTCTTAAACAACTTGCTTTATTTTTAATTGTTTGTGCCTCGATTTTATTATTAAATTTCATTGTCAGTAAAAATAGTTTAACAAAAAAAAACGATTATGAAATTTTGTTGTTCAGTCTATTTCTTCTTTTTATTACTGAAACAACCAGCAATTCACACATTTTAGTATCTAATTTTTTTGTGCTTTTAGGCTTAAGAAGAATTATAAGTTTACGTTCACAAAAAGAGGTTAAGAAGAAACTTTTAGATGCTGCTTTTTGGATTACTGTCGCATCATTATTTTATTTTTGGGCTATTTTATTTTTTGCACTAATATTTATATCACTTATTTTATATTCTGATAATAATATAAGGCATTGGATAATTCCAATTACGGGTGCCATAACTGTAACTGTAATTGCATTCACTGTTTCTATACTATTAAATGAAAATTTTTTCGAATTATATAATATTTCGACTGAAGTTAGTTTTGATTTTAGTCAATATAATTCTTTAAAGTATCTGGTGGCAATTACAACACTGCTGTCTTTTGGGATTTGGTCGTCAATTTATTATTTAAACAATATAAAGAAGAAAAAAAAAGCTTCTAGATCTTCCTTTAAAATTATCATTATTGCGGCATTAATAGGGTTTTCAATTATTATTCATGCACCTAATAAAAATGGAAGCGAATTTCTGTTTTTGTATGCGCCTTTAGCAATTATAATATCTAATTATATTGATATTATTAAGGAAAAGTGGTTTGAAGAAATTTTTTTGGCTGTGCTAGTTTTTACGCCTTTTGTAATTTTATTTCTGGAGTTTTTTTCCAAAGGCTAAATCGCCAGCATCTCCAAGACCCGGAATAATATATCCTTTATCATTTAGGTTTTTATCAATTGCAGCAATCCATAAATGCACATTGTTGTCAAAATATTTATTTACAAAATCTACACCTTCTTGGGCGCCAATAACGCTAATTAAATGAATTTCTTTTGGTGTTCCAAAAGGCTTTAATGCTTCAAAAGTTGCCACCATAGATTGGCCTGTTGCTAACATTGGATCTATTAGAATCAATGTTTTATTTTCTAAACTAGGACAAGCTAAATATTCAACAATAATTTCAAAAGTTTCAGGATTTTGTTTATGATGTCTGTATGCCGAAATAAAGGCGTTTTCAGCAGTATCAAAATAATTTAAAAGACCGTTGTGCAATGGTACGCCAGCTCTTAGAATGGAACATAATACAATGTCGTTAGTTGCTAAATTAATGTCACAATCTCCCAATGGTGTTTTAATATTCGTAGTTTTGTAGTTTAAAACTTTGCTCATTTCATACCCTAAAATCTCCCCGACACGTTCAATATTGCGTCTAAAACGCATACTGTCTTTTTGTATTGTTTCATTTCTAATCTCAGAAATAAATGAATTGAGAATTGAGTTTTGTCGAGACAGGTTGTGTATTTGCATAAGATGCTTAATGTTTTTTAAGAGTAAAGTTAAATAAATATAAAGTATAATTTCTTCTCTCAAATATATTTTAAAAGTTTGAATACGTTTAACTACCTTTTATATATCAGTAAAATTATGATATAATTTATGTAGTTTTGCACTTTAAATTTATTAGATATGTTTGCAAGTAAAGCCAATAAAATTTTTCAAGACGTTATAGAGAAATACCACATTATAAATACAGTGGATCAACCTTTTAAAAATGCTTATGATAAAAGTGATTTATTAGAACATTTATTATATAGAAAATGCTGGATTGATACGGTACAATGGCATTATGAAGACATCATTCGTGATCCGCAAATAGATCCTGTTGCAGCATTAACATTAAAACGAAAAATTGATGCTTCAAACCAAGACAGAACGGATATGGTTGAATACATTGATAGCTATTTTCTTGAGAAATATCAAAATACAACACCAAAAAAGAGTGCGACTATTAACACAGAAAGCCCCGCTTGGGGTGTAGATAGACTTTCTATTTTAGCATTAAAAATTTACCATATGAATGAGGAGGCAACGCGTAAAGACGCTTCTGATTCTCATAGAAATGCTTGCCAACAGAAGTTAGATATTTTATTAGAACAACGGGTAGATTTATCCACTGCCATCGACACCCTTTTAAGTGATATTGAAAAAGGTGATAAATACATGAAAGTTTATAAGCAAATGAAAATGTATAATGATGATGAGCTTAATCCTGTATTGAGAGGTCAAAAATAATGATTAGGCGCCTGTACTTATATCAGGAACTATTTTAAAGGTTTAATGGCCAAAACACCTAAACACATTCTTGTAATTCGTCTTTCAGCCATGGGAGATGTTGCAATGTCGGTTCCAGTTGTGCGTGCTCTAACTCAACAATATCCAGACATTAAAATCACGATTTTAACACGCACTAAATTCACTTCATTTTTCAGAAATTTAGATAATGTAACCGTTTTTCCAGCTTATTTGGAGGAAAAACACAAGGGTATTTATGGGTTATATAAATTGGCACGTCAATTAAACAAAGCCAATCAGTTTTATGCGATTGCCGATTTACATAATGTTTTAAGAAGTAAGATTTTAAAAAAGTTTATTCGAGGCAAAAGATTTGTTACTAT
The DNA here is from genome assembly GCF_013001275.1 of Flaviramulus sp. Taxonomy (GTDB): domain Bacteria; phylum Bacteroidota; class Bacteroidia; order Flavobacteriales; family Flavobacteriaceae; genus JABDMV01. Next base: position 77,644 of record NZ_JABDMV010000050.1, on the reverse strand, counting down.
TGACAAGGGCAGAAAAGAAAAGCGCCAATTAATATCTGGTAAAATATTTGAGCCTTTAAAATCGACACATAATGGCTACGCGGAGGTTTTCGAACCTTTGGGATATAGAACAATTTTAACAAATCCAACATTTCCTAAAAAAGCCCAGTTAAATAAAAAGCTTCAAAATTTAATTGGGCAAGATTCTAAAAAATTGATCGGGATTGCTCCTTTCGCAGCACATGAAGGTAAAATGTATCCGTTAGATTTAATGACAATAGTGATAGAGCATCTTTCAAAAAAAAATAAAGTGATTTTATTTGGGGGAGGAAAAAACGAAATAGAATTTTTGAGTGGGCTTGAAAACAAATATGATAATGTAATTAATGCCGCTGGAAGACTATCATTAGATGAAGAAATGGATCTTATTTCGAACTTAAACGTGATGCTTTCCATGGATTCGGGCAATGCTCATATCGCCGCGATGCTAGGAATAAAAGTTATAACTATTTGGGGTGTTACGCATCCATACGCTGGCTTTGCTCCGTTTAATCAACCTTTTGATTATTGTTTGATTGCTGACAGAAATGAATTTCCGTTAATACCAACTTCGGTTTACGGGAATAAATACCCTGAAAATTATAAATATGCCGCGAGAAGTATTTCTCCCGATTTAGTAATTGATAAAATAAACGCTGTAATTTAAATTATTTACTTACACATCATCATAATCAACAACAATAGTATCTGTTGTTGGGTGTGCTTGACAAGTTAAAATTAACCCTTCGGCAACTTCGCTCTCTGTTAAAATATTATTTTGTCTCATAGTAGCTTCACCATCTTTTATTCTCGCTAAACAGCTACTACAAATTCCGCCTTGACATGAATACGGAGCATCTAAATCTTCATCTAAAGCAGCCTCAAGTATGGTTTGTTTTTGAGACATTTCAAAAGTCGTGGTTTCGTCATCCACAGTAATCGTGATATTTGTTTTCCCTGACGCGACATTATTTTCTTTACCCAATTCCTCAGTTTTAGAGGCCTTAAATAATTCAAAATGAATTCGGCTTTCATCTATATCATGTTCCGTTAAAACATCTTTAACAGTATGTATCATAGCTTCTGGTCCGCAAAGATAAAAGGCATCAACCACAACATGCTTGTGTTTGTTTTTCATCACGTAGTTAACGGTGCTTTTTTCAATTCTACCAAAAATTGAATCATCTTCATCTTGCTGACTAAAAACAAATTGAATTGAGAAACGATCTTTATATTTATGCTGAAGCTCCAATAGCTCGTTTAAAAACATAGTTTCATCGGTAGATTTATTTCCGTAAACCAAGATAACTTTGCTATAAACTTCTTCCTCTAAAGCACATTTAATTATGCTTAAAATAGGAGTAATACCACTTCCAGCAGCAAAAGCCGCAATGTTTTTAGTTTTGGAATCGTTGGGTTCGAATATAAAACGCCCTTTAGGTGACGCTACCTCTAGAGTCTCTCCTGCTTTTAAAGTATTATTTGCAAATGCAGAAAATGTGCCGTCTTTAACTTCTTTAATAGCTACTTTTAATTCGTCACTTTTCGGAGACACACATAGTGAGTAATCACGTCGCACTTCTTGCCCTTCAATTATAGTTTTTAAAGTTATATATTGTCCAGCCTTAAAAGAAAATGTTTCTTTAAGTGTTTCGGGTACAACAAATGAAATACTGATAGATTTATCAGTTTGTCTTTCAATAGCTTTAATTACAAGTGGGTAAAATGCGGACATATAAATTTATTTTTTGCAAAAATAATGAAGTTGGTATTCAAATTTTAACTTTGTTTGTAACAAATAACGCAAAAAGATTACCAACATATAGAATTCATTAAAAATAAATATAATTACTAACCATTAAAAATGAAAAAAATGAAAAAAGTTTTACTAGTATGTCTTTTAATTTCAACATTTACTTTACAAATTAACGCGCAAGAAAACTCAAATTTTAAAAACGAAACAGTTGAGTTTTTAAAGCTTACTGGTGCTGGTTCTGCTTTTGAAAATGCCATTGAACAAATTGGCGCGATGGTTTCTGAAGAAAATAAAGCCGCTTATATAATTGAAGCGAATGGAACTTTAGATGGATTATATGAGAAAATGGCGGAGTTATATATGGCAGAATTTACTGAAGATGAGATACAAGAGCTAGTAACATTTTATAACACTGATTTAGGTAAAAAATTAGCTGATAAACAATTAGGATTAACCCAAAAGGCAATGATGTTTGGTCAATCTTGGGGAATGGAAGTTCAAAATATTGCTCAAAAATATAACTAAACAAAAAACATGATAAAACGGTTTTTAAGTTTAGAGTGGAAATCTTTTTTAAGGTCGGCAAGTTTTGGAAAAAGCCTAGGCATTAAAATATTTATGGGGTTTTTGGCACTATATTTTATTTTAGTGTTTTTAGGTATGGGGTTACTTTTATATCCTGGAATTAAAGAAATCTATCCTGATAAAGATCCTTTGCCTATTGTAAATAGCTTGCTTTTTTACTGGATATTATTCGATTTAGTTTTACGGTTTTTCTTTCAAAAATTGCCCGTAATGAGTGTAAAACCGCTGCTAACTTTACCAATAAAAAGAAGCCAAGTTGTAAATTTTGTTTTAGGGAAGTCTGCATTATCATTCTTTAATTTTTTACCGCTTTTTGCAATAGTTCCCTTTGGTGTAACTTTAATTGTAAAAGATTACTCTGTTGGCCCTGTTTTAGTTTGGATGTTTGCATTAGTTTTAATTGTACTCATTATAAATTTTCTAAATTTTATTATTGAAAGTCTCTCGGCTGAAACTGAATTGTCTTTCCTCCCCATAATTTTATTAACAGGCGGTTTGTATGCCTTAAATCATTTCAACATCATATCTTTTAATGAGATTTTCGGAAATGGATTTAACGCAATTTATCAATCTCCTATTCTTGTATTAGGCCTAATTGGTTTACTCGTACTAGTTTATTGGTTTAATTTCAAGTTACTAAGGCAAAAATTGTTTTTGGACAGTGGTTTAAAAACTAAACTTAAAGAAGTAAATGCATCAAATTTAGAATGGACTAAAAACTTTGGAGATATTGCACCATTCATGCAATTAGATTTAAAATTGATTTGGCGAAATAAACGAACAAAATCTTCTGTATGGATGTTAGCTATTGGGTTATTGTATGGATTGTTTTTTTACCCTCAACCAACATATCAAGGGTTACCATGGTTTTTTGTGTTTATTGGTGTGTTTTCCACAGGTATTTTTCTTATTAATTTTGGGCAATTTATCCCGGCTTGGGATAGCGGTTATTACAAATTACTAATGAGCCAGAATATTAAATACGAACAATATTTAAAATCAAAATTTACGTTAATGGCAGTTAGTGTAATTATATTATTTGTTCTTGGAATACCTTATGTGTTTTTTGGATGGAAAATTCTTTTAGCACATTTTGCGGCAGCTATTTACAATATTGGTGTTAATACGCATGTAATTTTATATGGCGGCTCTTTTAATAGGAAAAAGATAGATTTAAGTCAAAAAGCAGCATTCAACTATCAAGGTACCGGTGCTGTGCAATGGTTAATTGGAATTCCGTTGTTAATTCTTCCAATGGGATTATTTGCCTTATTTTACTTTTTAATTGGGTTTGAAATTGCCTGTTTAATATTGGCAGTTCTTGGAATAATTGGTATTGTTTTCCATCAAAAATTAATGAAAGCTATTACGGCGAAATATCTACAATCAAAATATAAAATGATAAGTGCTTTCGATCAAAATAATTAATAATTTACAAACATGATTACTACAAATAATTTATCAAAAAAATATGCCAATAACCTAGTGTTGCATATTGAAGCATTAGAGATTCCCAAAGGGCAGAGTTTTGGATTGGTAGGAAATAATGGTGCAGGTAAAACAACCTATTTTAGTTTACTTTTAGATTTAATTCAACCAACCACCGGATATATAAAAAGCAACGAAATTCAAGTAAATGAAAGCGAAGATTGGAAACCTTTTACTTCTGCATTTATAGATGAAAGCTTTTTAATTGGATACTTGACGGCTGAGGAATATTTTTATTTTATTGGCGAATTACGCGGGCAAAATAAGGCCGATGTGGATAAGCTAGTATCTCAATTTGAAGATTTTTTTCATGGTGAAATCTTAGGGCAAAAAAAGTATTTACGTGATTTAAGTAAAGGAAATCAAAAAAAAGCGGGTATTGTTGCAGCCTTAATTGGAAACCCAGAAGTTATTATCTTAGATGAGCCGTTTGCAAATTTAGATCCAACGACACAAATACGTTTAAAAGGTATAATTAAAGATTTAGCCGAAAAACAAGGAGTTACAGTTTTAATTTCGAGTCACGATCTGATGCATGTAACAGATGTATGCGAACGAATAGTAGTACTGGATAAAGGCGAAGTTGTTAAAGATTTAAAAACAAGTGAAGCAACATTAAAAGAATTAGAGGCACATTTTTCGAATTAGTTTTCTTTCAAAAGGCACTTTATAATATAGGTTAATTCAAAAAGTTGCTTATTTTTACCATTATTTATAATAATAACAAGAGTTTAAAGTTATTATTGAAGCTAAAAATACCATCCTTGAAAACATCTTTTAAAGCGTTATTTATTATTTTATTGTCAACTTTAACAACAGTAAGTTGCTCAAGAAAAAAAGATAAATTTATAAATCGAAATTTTCACGCAGTAACTGCAGAATTCAATGCGCTATATAATGGTTACAACGCTTTAGAGGAAGGCAGAAATAATCTTAACGAAGCTTATTTTGATAATTACTGGGAAGTTTTACCAATCGAAAGGATGCAAATTTTTGAAGATATTGTTCTTCCGGGACAATCGAAAAACGAAAACTTCTCCAGAGCCGAAGAAAAAGCAACAAAAGCAATACAGAAGCATAGTATGAATATAGGTGGGAAAGAACAAAACCCACAAATTGACGAAGCATATTTGCTTTTGGGGAAAGCCCGATATTTCGATCAACGTTTTATTCCTTCATTAGAAGCCTTTAATTATATACTTTATAAATATCCTGCAAGCGATAAAATTAATCAGGCGAAAGTTTGGCGGGAAAAAACAAATATTCGTTTAGATAATAGCGAATTGGCCATAAAAAACTTAAAGCGATTATTAAAACAAGAAGAATTAGCAGGCCAAGATTTAGCTGACGCTACTTCCATATTGGCACAAGCATATTTAAATACTACGGCAATTGATAGTGCAATAACGCAACTTGAAATTGCATCGAAAGCCACAAAAAGTAATGATGAACGCGGGCGCTATAGATTTATTCAAGGGCAATTATATAATAAATTAGGCTATAAAGACAGTGCTAACATTGCCTTTGATAAAGTCATTGAATTAAATAGAAAAACTCCGAGAATTTATATGATTTCCGCTCACATCGAAAAAATTAAAAATTTCGATTACGAGAATGGCGATAAATTAGCGATTACAGAATTACTTAAGGAGCTTGAAGAAAATAGAGAAAATCGACCATTTTTAGATAAAATATACCATCATATTGGTACGTACAATTTAAATATCAAATCAGACTCATTAGCCGTTAGATATTATAACAAATCCTTACGCTCCGATTCTAGAGATAAATTTTTAAAAGCAAAAAATTATGAAATTCTTGGCGACATGAATTTTGATGCATCACTTTACGCCGACGCAGGTAAATATTATGATAGTACTATGAATAATTTAGTCCTTGATTCAAAACCGTATCGAATCATTAAGCGTAAAAGAGATAATTTAGAAGATGTAATATATTATGAAGCGATAGCTACTTCTAATGATAGTGTGCTACGCTTAGTAAAAATGTCGGATAGGGAACGTTTAGAATATTTTGATTCATTTATTGAAAACTTAAAAGTTAAGGCTGAAGAAGCAAAAGAAAAAGCTGAAGCTGCAGAACGCAATAGCGGATTAGTAACAGTGAAAAATACAATTGGAGGGCAAACACCAAGAGGAGGAGCTCCTAACCAAGCTGCATTATTTTATTTTTATAATCCTACAACCATTGCGTATGGAAAAAATGAATTTGTAAAAACCTGGGGAGATCGACCATTAGAAGATAATTGGAGATGGTCAAGCAAAGTATCTTTAAACGCAGTAAATAGTACAACCACGACAGATATTTTGGCTTCAGCAACAGAAGATGAAATGTTTGATGCACAATTTTACATATCAAAAATCCCTGTTGAAGCGAAAGAAATTGATAGTATATCCAAAGAAAGAAATTACGCTTATTATCAATTAGGGTTAATCTATAAAGAAAAATTCAAGGAATACGAATTAGCAAAAAGCAAACTTCAGAATTTATTAAACAGCAATCCTGAAGAGCGATTAATATTGCCTTCAAAATATAATCTTTACAAGATTTACGAATTATTAGGAAAAAATGACGAGGCTTCAATAGCTAAAAACGAAATTATTTCAGAGTTTCCGGAGTCTAGGTATGCCACTATATTAAAAAACCCAGAATTAGTTTCTGATAAAGACGAAAACAGCCCTGAAAGCTTATATGAAGCACTATATACTCAACATGAAAACCAAGAGTATGCTAAGGTTATTTTAAAAAGTGAAGATTATATAAATAGGTTTGATGGCGAACCTATTGTGCCAAAGTTTGAGCTACTAAAAGCTACGGCAACAGGCCGTTTATATGGATATAAGGCTTATATGAAAGCTATTAATCATTTGGCTATTACTTATGCGAATACGCCAGAAGGAAAACAAGCACAGTATATTGAAACAAATATTTTAACTAAATTAGCAAATAAGGAATTTATTGGAGAAACAGATAATGGCTCTAATAATTACAAAGTTGTTTTTCAATTTAAAAACAAAACACCCGAAGATGTTTCAAATTTTCAAAAAACATTAAATGGTGTTTTAGAAAATATTAAATATTACAGATTATCATCATCAAAAGATGTTTATAATCCAGAAATCACTTTCGTAGTTATACATGGGTTAAAAACCGCAACGGTTGCTAAAACTTTTGAACAGTTACTATCTAAAGAAGATAGACGAAAACTAAAACCCCCATATTTTGTAGTAACATCTACAAATTATCAAATCATTCAAATTCATAAAAATTTGGATGCATATTTAAGTCTCGATAATAATTAAACTTAACCAATATGTTCTCAGATAATAAAAAAGACAAAAAAATGGCAGAAGGTACATCAAGCCAAAACATTATCGCACAAGGCACTAGAATAGTTGGCGATTTTAACAGCGAAGGCGATTTTAGAATAGACGGAACCATAGAAGGAAATATTAAAACTTCAGGGAAAGTAGTTGTTGGTAAAGCGGGTTTTATAAAAGGAACTTTGCAAGGAACCGATGCTTACTTTGAAGGAAAGTTTTCTGGAAAATTAGCCCTATCAGGCACGTTAACATTAAAAGCATCGGCACATATGGAAGGCGAAGTAGTTGCTGGAAAGTTAGCTGTAGAACCTGGCGCAACGTTCAATGTTACTTGCGCTATGAAAGGTGCCGTAAAAGAAATGAATAATGGCGGACAACACCGAAGACCAGAAACCGAAAAAACAGCTTAAAAACGTTGCAATACTCATGGGCATTGGCTTGCAAATGGGTGTAACAATTTATCTGTTTGTGCTTCTAGGTAAATGGTTGGATAATACGTATAATGATGGTGAAAAACTATACATTATAATAATGACACTTCTTGGAGTTGCAATTTCACTTTATGCCGTTCTAAAACAAGTTAATAGAATTAAATATTAATGAGTAACCCATTTCTAAGCTTCACATTAAAAGCAATTGTTGTTTTAACGCTTGTTTTTTGTATTCATTTGGCAATTTTAAACACTTTAAATTTTCCTTTGCTTGATAATAGAATTGTGCTTTCGTACGTAGTAAACCTATTTTTAATAATAGTTATTTTTGGAGCGCTTTACTTACTAAAAACGAAATTTAAGAGCCAACTAGGGTTTTTGTTTTTAGCAGGAAGTTTATTAAAATTCGCTGTGTTTTTTATAGTATTTCACCCGTTTTATAAGCTCGATAATACAATAACCAAACTTGAGTTTGCAGCATTTTTTGTGCCTTATGCAATCGGTCTAGTATTAGAATCAGTTAGCCTAAGTAAATGGTTGAATAAACTTGATTAAACCATTTAATAAGTTATATTAAAAAACACTATGAAATAAAAAGCAAAATTGTTTTTGTTTTTGAGATAAAAACCTACCTTTGCACCGATTTTTAAGCCACTATTATTTAAAGTGATATGCGAAGAAAAATATCTTTAAAACCAATTACATTATTTCTTCTATTAATAACCTTTGTTTCTTACGGGAAAGACGAGGGTGAACAAGGTGAACATAAAACCGATAAGAAGACTGAAGTAAAAGAATATATTCAACATCATTTAAAAGATTCTTATGACTTCGGTTTGTATTCATACACAAATGATTCCGGAGAATTGAAACATGTTGGGTTTCCATTGCCCGTGATTTTATGGGATAATGGTTTAAAAATATTCTCATCTTCTAAATTTCATCATGGAGAAGAAGTTGCTGAGGTTGGCGGAAGCTACTACAAAGTACATCATTCAAAAATTTATAAAGTTGACGGTCCGAATGGAGAGATTATTGAAGATGAAAACCATCACGCGTTGAATGAAAAACCATTAGACTTTTCGATCACTAAGAATGTTTCTTTAATAATCTTAGTATTTGCAATGATGTTTTTCATGTTCAGTAAAATGGCTAAATCCTACAAAAAAAACAATGGCGTACCAACAGGAATGGGTCGATTATTAGAGCCTATTGTACTTTATGTAAGAGATGAAATTGCCCGTCCAAACATTGGAGAAAAGCATTACAAAAGATACATGAGTTATTTGTTAACGGTATTTTTCTTTGTTTGGATTGTTAACTTATTTGGTTTAACACCAATAGGAATGAATGTAACAAATAACATTGCCGTAACGTTATGTTTAGCACTTATAACATATTTAATTACTACGTTTTCAGGAAATAAAAATTACTGGAAGCATATTTTTTGGATGCCGGGTGTGCCATGGCCAATGAAGATAATTTTAGCACCAATAGAGTTATTGGGGACTTTTATTAAACCATTTGCCCTAATGATTCGTTTATATGCTAATATTACAGCCGGTCATGTTGTGTTAATGAGTATTATTGGAATGATATTTTTATTCCAAAACTGGTTAGGAAGCGGGTTGTCGTTTTTGTTAGCCTTTGTTTTAGCTATTTTAGAGTTGCTTGTTGCAGCTTTACAAGCATATATTTTTACAGTACTTTCAGCATTATACTTCGGTATGGCTGTTGAAGAACATGACCATGAAGAAGGTCATTAATAAATTGAATGTTTAATTAATTTATATATATATTATGGAAATTCCAGCTATCGTAGGTGCAGGTTTAGTAGTAATTGGAGCAGGTATTGGTATTGGTAGAATCGGTGGTTCTGCTATGGATGCAATCGCTCGTCAACCTGAAGCTACAGGAAAAATTCAAACAGCTATGCTTATTGCAGCAGCTTTAATTGAAGGTATTGGATTTGCTGCATTATTTGCAGTATAAAACAAATAAGAAACAGCTATAACGGTTGGTTATAGCTGTTCTTTTAATTAAACATAAGTTTTTTAGAAATATAAATTATTATGGGAAAATTATTTGAAGACTTTTCATTAGGGTTATTTTTTTGGCAGGCTATTTTATTCATAGCTTTAATTCTTCTATTAAAGAAGTTTGCGTGGAAACCTATTTTAGATTCAGTTAATGAAAGAGAAGAAGGAATAAAAAACGCATTAGATTCTGCTGAAAAAGCAAAGTTAGAAATGCAAAACCTTCAGGCTGATAATCAAAAATTATTAAAAGAAGCAAGAGCAGAACGTGAGTCTATGCTAAAAGAAGCTCGTGATATAAAAAATAAAATGATTGAAGACGCTAAAGGCGAAGCTCAAGATCAAGCAAATAAGATGATTTCACAAGCACAAGCTGCTATTGAAAGTGAAAAGAAAGCAGCAATGGCTGAGCTTAAAAATCATGTAGCAGGATTATCTTTAGAGATTGCTGAAAAAGTGGTTCGTACTGAACTATCTAACAAAAACAAACAATTAGAATTGGTTGAGACTATGTTAGGTGAAAAATCCTTAAACGAAGCATAATGGCGGGAGCAAGAGCAGCAATACGCTACGCAAGAGCAGTTTTAAGTTTGGCATCTGATCAAAAAGCAGCAGACGCTGTAAATAATGATATGAAGCTTATAACTGATACAATTGCAGGAAGTAAAGAGTTAAGTGATGCCCTTCAAAGTCCTGTTTTGCCTTCTTCCGTAAAAAAATCTGTTTTATTAGAAGTTTTTAAAACCTCTAATAAAGCAACGCTCAATTTAATTGATACTTTAATGAGTAATAATAGAATTGGAATTTTAAGTGATGTAGCTTCAAAATACAATCAGTTATTCGATCAATCAAAAGGTATTGAGTTAGCAACTGTGACAACAGCAGTAGCTTTAACAGCAGATTTGGAGAAGAAAGTTTTAGCAAAAGCTAAAGAACTTACCGGTAAAAATGTTGAGGTAGAAAATATTGTAGATGAAAGCATAATTGGTGGTTTCATTTTACGCATAGGCGATTTACAATACAACGCAAGTGTTGCTAATCAGCTTAGCAAATTAAAAAGAGAATTTACATTAAACTAAGATATTCGTATCTAAATAAATAATAAGATGGCAGAAGTAAAACCAGCTGAAATATCAGCAATCTTAAAAAAACAACTTTCAGGTTTTGAAGCAAGTGCTTCATTAGATGAAGTGGGAACCGTATTAACAGTAGGTGATGGTATTGTACGTGCTTACGGATTAGCTAACGCTCAATATGGGGAGTTAGTTGAATTTGAAGGCGGATTAGAAGGTATCGTACTAAACCTTGAAGAAGATAACGTTGGTATTGTATTATTAGGTACTTCAGTAGGAGTTAGAGAAGGATCTACGGTAAAACGTACTGATAGAATCGCTTCAATTAATGTAGGTGAAGGTATTGTCGGACGAGTTGTTGATACATTAGGAAGCCCAATTGATGGTAAAGGACCCATAACAGGTAAAACTTACGAAATGCCATTAGAGCGCAAAGCTCCTGGGGTAATTTTCCGTGAGCCAGTAACAGAGCCTTTACAAACCGGAATTAAATCTATTGATGCAATGATTCCTGTAGGTCGTGGTCAACGTGAGTTGGTTATTGGTGACCGTCAAACTGGTAAAACAGCCGTTTGTATTGATACCATTTTAAATCAAAAAGAATTTTACGATGCAGGTGAACCTGTATATTGTATATATGTTGCCGTTGGTCAAAAAGCATCAACAGTGGCATTAATTGCTAAAACATTAGAAGAAAAAGGTGCTTTAGCTTATACAACTATAGTTGCAGCAAATGCTTCAGATCCTGCAGCAATGCAAGTTTATGCACCGTTTACAGGAGCTTCTATTGGAGAATATTTTAGAGATACAGGTAGACCAGCTTTAATTGTATTTGATGATTTATCAAAACAAGCAGTTGCTTACCGTGAGGTGTCTTTATTATTACGTCGTCCACCGGGACGTGAAGCATATCCTGGAGATGTTTTCTATCTACACTCTAGATTATTAGAGCGTTCTGCAAAAGTGATTAATAATGATGAAATCGCTAAAAACATGAACGACCTACCAGATTCGTTAAAACCTATTGTAAAAGGAGGTGGTTCTTTAACGGCTTTACCAATTATTGAAACACAAGCGGGAGACGTATCAGCATATATTCCAACGAACGTAATTTCGATTACGGACGGACAAATTTTCTTAGATGGAGATTTATTTAACTCTGGTGTTCGTCCAGCAATTAACGTAGGTATCTCGGTATCTCGTGTTGGTGGAAATGCTCAGATAAAATCTATGAAAAAGGTTGCTGGTACTTTAAAATTAGACCAAGCACAATATCGTGAATTAGAAGCGTTCGCTAAGTTTGGTTCAGATTTAGATGCCGTTACTTTAAATGTAATTGAAAAAGGAAAACGTAACGTAGAGATATTAAAACAAGCTCAAAACGATCCGTTTACAGTTGAAGATCAGGTTGCTATTATTTATGCAGGTTCTAAAAACTTGTTAAGAGATGTACCTGTTGAAAAAGTAAAAGAATTTCAAAGAGATTATTTAGAATTCTTAAAAGCGAAGCATCCTGATGTACTTAGTACTTTAAAAGCAGGAAAATTAACTGATGAAGTTACAGATACATTAACAGCTGTAGCCAAAGATCTATCAGGAAAATATAGAGCATAATTTTGGGTTTCCACGAAAGTGGGAACCAAATTTCATATTTTAAAATATGGCAAATTTAAAAGAAATACGTAACAGAATATCATCAGTATCTTCAACGATGCAGATTACTAGTGCCATGAAAATGGTATCTGCTGCAAAATTAAAGAAGGCACAAGATGCTATTACGGCAATGCGACCTTATGCAGATAAGCTAACTGAGCTTTTGCAAAGTTTAAGCGCCACTTTAGATGCAGATTCTGGAAGCAAATACTCTCAACAGCGTGAAGTTAAAAATGTTTTAATAGTTCCAATAACTTCCAACCGAGGGTTATGCGGGGCATTTAATTCAAACATAATTAAACAAACGCAACACTTAATTAGTAATGTGTATGCTGGAAAAAATGTATCAATTGTTGCTATAGGAAAAAAATCAAATGACGCTTTTGCAAAGAAAAAAATTGTAATTGCTAATAAAAGTGAAGTTTTTGATGATTTAACTTTTGAAAATGTTGCTGAAATAGCTGAAATGTTAATGGAAAAATTTGTTGCGGGCGAATTCGATAAAATTGAAATCGTTTACAATAAATTTAAAAACGCAGCGACTCAAGAAGTAATGACTGAGCAGTTTTTACCAATTGTTCCAGTAGAAGGGGAGACAAATAATAATGCAGATTATATTTTTGAACCATCAAAAGTTGAAATTGTTGAGCAATTAATTCCTAAATCATTAAAAACGCAATTATATAAGGGAATTAGAGACTCTTTTGCAAGCGAACACGGTGCACGAATGACAGCAATGCATAAAGCTACTGATAATGCTACCGAGTTAAGAGATCAGCTTAAATTAACATACAACAAAGCACGTCAAGCAGCAATTACTAACGAAATCTTAGAAATTGTTGGAGGCGCTGAAGCTTTGAATAATTAAAAAATTGTCAAACTGAACATGGTTCAGTTTTTATTATAAAATTTATTAGACCTTTCAGATAATTAAAAACTGAAAGGTCTTTTACATTTTAAGAATAAGAAAAGAGAAGGAAGCAATTACTTATCTTTGGTTAGCATGTGCTAAAAACGTATTTTTAGCAATACAAATTACCTGTCATTGAGCCCACTAAAAACATTATTTAAACAAACATTTATATATGGATTAGCAACTGTGCTACCAAGAATGTTAAGTTTTTTATTAGTGCGATTGCATACCGATGAAAGCGTTTTGAAATCGGTGGCAGATTATGGTGATGTTTCCTTAATATTCTCATATTTCGTATTATTTAATGTCATACTTGCTTATGGTATGGAAACGGCATTTTTTAGATTTTTTAATAAGGAAGATGACAAATCTAAAGTAGTTGGAACGTCTACTATATCTTTAATAATTACGTCATTAATCTTTTTCGTAATTGCTCTTGTTTTTCAAGATAACATTGCAAATGTTATTGATATAAAGGTAGAATATATTAACCTAGTGATTTGTATTTTGTTGCTGGACGCACTGGTTATTATTCCTTTTGCTTGGTTACGAGCGAAAGCAAAACCAATGAAATATGCTCTTATTAAAATATTAAATGTTGTAATAAACCTAGGGTTAAATTTATTTTTGCTTTTATGGTTAAAAGACCTGGCTTCTGAATCTTCAATTTTAGATTCAATTTATATACCAAATTTCGAAATTAATTACATATTCATTGCAAACTTGGTAGCGAGTGGAATAACACTATTATTAATGCTACCGTTTTATTTTAAGATAAAATATACATTCAATACGATACTTTGGAAACAAATGATGCGTTATGCCTTCCCAATTCTAATTGCTGGTGTCGCGTTTTCTATTAATGAAACTTTTGATAGAATTTTATTAGATAAATTATTGCCAGCGGATATTGCAAAAACCGAAATAGGAATGTACGCTGCATGTTATAAACTAGCGTTGTTTATGACCTTGTTTGCAACAGCCTTTCGTTTGGGAATTGAGCCATTCTTTTTTAGTCACGCCATAACAGAAAACCCTCAAAAAAACTATGCTAGAATTTTAGAATATTTTGTCATTTTTGGTTCAGTCATATTACTTACAGTAGTTGTATTTGCAGATGTATTAAAAGTGATTTTTATTGGTGATGAAGCTTATTGGAATGCTATGTGGATTGTTCCAATCATTTTGCTAGCAAATTTTTGCTTGGGTATATATCACAACCTTTCAGTATGGTATAAAATAACTGACAGGACGAAATTTGGAGCTTATATATCAGTATTTGGCGCTTTATTAACTCTGTTACTAAATTTTTGGTTAATACCTATAATAAGCTATAAAGGATCTGCAATCGCTACATTAAGTGCTTACTCAGTAATGATGCTTTTATCTTATTATTTCGGTAACAAGTATTATCCAATACCATATAACCTTAAAAAAATTGGAACGTATTTTATTATCTCCACCGGGTTATCTATGTTGCTATTCTATCAATTTAGAGGTAATTATACTGTTGGAATATCTATGTTAATTGTATTTTTGGGAATTATTTATTTTTCTGAAAGAAACGAATTAAAGCAATTGTTAAAAAAATAATATGCAAATTAAAATAGTAAACAAATCTAATCATGAATTGCCGCATTACGAAACTATTGCTTCTGCAGGAATGGATTTACGTGCCAATATTTCTGAACCAAGAGTACTGAAACCATTAGAACGAAGTATTGTTGGCACAGGACTGTTTATTGAGCTGCCGTTAGGAATTGAAGCACAGGTAAGACCAAGGAGCGGTTTAGCAGCAAAAAAAGGTATAACAGTACTTAATGCTCCAGGAACTATCGATGCTGATTACAGAGGAGAAATAGGGGTTATTTTAGTTAATCTTTCAAATGAAGAATTCATCATAAATAATGGAGAGCGGATTGCTCAATTAGTAATAGCAAAACACGAACGCGCAGAATGGAACGAAGTAGAAACACTTTCTGAAACGGATAGAGGTGAAGGCGGTTTTGGAAGCACAGGAGTAAAATAAACAAATAAAAAAACACACAAATCAACTTTTAAAGTATGAAAATAATAGTGCCAATGGCAGGTCGAGGAAGTCGATTACGCCCACATAGTTTAACAGTACCAAAACCATTAATTCCTGTTGCGGGACAACCCATTGTTCATCGTTTAGTAAAAGATATAGCCAAAGTTTTAAAACAACCAATTGAAGAAATTGCCTTTGTTCTTGGCGATCCTGCTT
Source organism: Flaviramulus sp. (assembly GCF_013001275.1). Classification (GTDB taxonomy): domain Bacteria; phylum Bacteroidota; class Bacteroidia; order Flavobacteriales; family Flavobacteriaceae; genus JABDMV01. The sequence continues at coordinate 62,102 of NZ_JABDMV010000050.1, read as the reverse complement.
GGTTTGGTGACGAGGTTGTATCCAGTTTAAAGAATTTAGCTGAAAGTTTAGGCGCAAAAGCCTCTATTTACAGACAAGATGTGCCACTTGGAACAGGGCATGCAATTATGAGTGCAAAACCATCTCTATCAGGTCCTGCAGTAATCGCATACGCTGATACCTTAATTAGAGCAGAATTTGATTTAGATCCTAATGCCGATAGTGTTATTTGGACAAAACAAGTTGATAATCCTGAAGCTTATGGTGTTGTTAAGCTAAATGAAAAACAAGAAATTGTAGAGTTGGTTGAAAAGCCAGAAAACTTTGTTTCTGACCAAGCTGTAATTGGGATTTACTATTTTAAAGAAGTAGCAGTTTTAAAAGAAAAATTACAAGAAATTCTTGATGAAAACGTTATGAATGGAGGCGAATACCAAATTAACGATGGAATAAAACGAATGATGGCTGATGGAAAAATTTTTAAAACAGGAACGGTTGATGAATGGATGGATTGTGGCAACAAAGCCATTACTATCGAAACCAACAAAAGAATGCTTGAGTTTTTAAAAGACGATGGGAAAGAACAATTAGTTGCAGATTCTGCAAAATTGGAGAATTCAAAAATTATTGAACCTTGTTTTGTTGGTGAAAACGTTGTGCTAAAAAATACAACTATAGGCCCATTTGTATCGGTTGGAGCCAATTGCATAATTGAAAATTCAAAAGTTAAAAATAGCTTAATTCAAACGCATACTTCTATTAAAAATGCTAGTTTAGATGAAGCTATGATAGGAAATCACGTTCAATACAACGGTGACTTTAAAAGTATAAGCATAGGAGATTATTCAGTTTTAGAATAAACTCAAATTTAAAATTATGTATGTTCAGACAAAAGTTTGGAACATTATTTGAAAAGTGATTATAAAGTTAATAGTATCGAAAAATCACGAATCTGCAAATGAAACATAAAATCTACAGTATTATTATTTTCTTCGGAATACTCATATTTCCGCAAGTAAATAATGCACAAGTAGATATGAATGTGATTCCCAATGATGATTTGGGGAATAACCAAGATGAATTTCAAGAACTATTTTACGAAGCTTTAAAGCAAAAAGGAATTGAAAATTACGATAGGTCTGTTGATGCACTTTTAAAATGTATTGAAATTGATAATTCTGTTCCTGTTTTATATTTTGAGTTAGGTAAAAATTACAATATTCTTAAAAATTTTGGAGCCGCTGAAGACGCTTTAAAAAAAGCCGTGGACAAAGACCCAGATAATGAATGGTTTTTGGATGAGTTATATGGCTTTTATGCATCACAAAAAGATTTGAAAAATGCGATCAAAACAATTAAACAGCTTGTAAAGTATCATCCTGATTATAAAGAAGATTTGGCATCGCTATATGTAAGAACAGAAAAATACGACGACGCTTTAGAAATTTTAGACGATTTAGATAATGAATTTGGAGTATCGCTATCTCGCGATAATTTAAGAAATAGAATTTATGAGTTAACAGGCCGAAAAAAAGATCAAATTAAAAACTTGGTAGCACGCGTTGAAAATAATCCTGATAAAGAATCAAATTACTTAGCACTTATTTACAGATATAGCGAGAACAATGAAAAAGATAAAGCTTTTGAAACCGCGAAAGAGCTTTTAAAATTAAACCCAAATTCACAATTAGTTCATTTGGCCTTATATAAGTTTTATTTGGATGATGATAATGCTCAAAAAGCTATCGAATCAATGAAAATCGTGGTTAAAAGCACAGTAATAAAACCTGAAGCAAAACTTAAAGTTTTAACCGATTTTGTACAGTTTGTTCAAGATAATCCACAATACGAAGCAGATTTAGTTGAAGCTACCGCTGTGGTTAGCGACACCAATAACAGTAAAACACTAATAGAATTAGCACAGTATTATTTAACAAATAGGAATATACCAAAAGCGCTAGAATATTTTGAGGCAGCTTTACAATTAGAACCAAATAATTTTAATGTATTACGGAATGTGATGTTACTTTATTTGGATTTAAAGAAATATAACTTAGCAGAAGAAAAAAGCCGTGAAGCACTTGATAATTACCCCTCTCAACCGTTATTTTACCTTATAAATGGAGTGGCATTAAACGAAATAAATCAAGCAAAAAAAGCGATTGAATCATTAGAAACTGGCTTAGATTATATTATAGAGGACACTAAAATGGAAGCCGATTTTTATTACCAGCTAAGTAAAGCATACGCGCTTTTAAACAATACTGTAAAAGCTAAAGCGTTTACAGATAAAGCAAAACAAATAGAAAGTTCAAATTAATGAAAATACGCCCCCTAATCATTTTAGCTTCGTTGTTAGTATTAGTATTTAATTGTAAATCTGCAAAAGTATTTAATACTGGAGAAGCTGATTTCAATTTAACTACAAAGCAATTAATAAAAGAAAACGGCAAGCAATTACCTTATTTTAAAACACTTCAGTCAAAGCTTAAAATAACATTTACTCAAAAAGGGAATACGCAAGCTCATTCAGTAAATTTCAGAATGAAAAAAGATGAGTTTTTATGGATAAATGCTACGTTTTCAGTAATACGAGCAATAGTAACACCCGAAAAAGTAAGTTTCTACAATAAACTAGACAACACCTTTTTTGATGGCGATTATAAATATTTAAGCGATTTATTGGGTACTGAATTAGACTTTCAAAAAGTTCAAAATTTATTAATTGGCGAAGCTATATTTAATTTAAAAGAGGGTGATTATAAAGCAACGGTTGATGAGGGCACTTATATTCTTCAACCTAAAAAACAACGTGATTTATTCGAAATATTTTTTCTATTAGACCCTTCTCATTTTAAAGTAAAATCTCAACAAATAACACAACCAAATAAGCAAAGGCATTTACAAATTGATTACATGTCGCATCATATTATTAATAAACAAATTTTGCCGGAGAATATTAAAATAATAGCTGTTGAAGCGTATGATGAAGTTATTTTAAATTTAGAATTTAAAAACGTGTCTTTAAATGAAGAATTACGATTTCCATTCAAAATACCCTCGGGCTTTAAAGAGATTACATTTTAATGACAATGTTAAAAAGCACATATAACCCTCTTTTACTTTTTCTTTTTTTACTTTGTACGTCAAATGGTTTTTCTCAGAATGATAAACAGAAACAATTAGAAACGCGTCGTATTGAATTACGTCGAGAGATTCAAAAAATTAATGAACTACGTGCGGAAAATAAATCAAAGGAAAAATCGCAGTTATCACTTATTGAAGATTTTAATTATAAAATAAGTGTGTTATCTAATTTAATAAAAGTTACAAATCAACAGGCAAATTTACTTACACGTGAAATTAATTCTAATCAAAGAAAAATAAGTAATTTAAGAGAAGAATTGGCAACGTTAAAGGAAGATTATGCCGCTATGTTAGTAAAATCATATAAAAGCAAAAATCAACAAAGTAGGATTATGTTTTTATTATCTTCTAATAACTTTAAACAGGCATATAAACGGCTGCAGTATATAAAACAGTATTCAGACCACCAAAAAAAGCAAGGCGAGATTATAAAAATTAAAACCATCGAATTGCAAGAAAGAAATAGCAATTTACTTAAACAACAAGAAGAAAAGAAAAGCTTAATTGCCGAAAACCGAGTAGTTCAAAAATCATTGGAAGGCGAGCGCAGGCAACATGAAGTTTTAATGAAATCAATACAAAAAAACTTAACTACTTATGCTTCACAAATCAAGAAAAAGCAAAGAGAAGCTGATAGAATTGAAAAAGAAATTGATAGAATTATAAAGGCAGCTATTCTTGCTTCTAATAAAAAGGCTGGAACTGGAAAAACGACAAGTTCAACAAGTTTTGCATTAACACCTGAGGAGAAAGTTTTAAATACAAATTTTGTGTCTAACAAAGGCAAACTCCCATGGCCTGTTGAAAAGGGATTTGTGAGGCTTGGTTATGGCACACAGCCTCATCCTATAAATAAATCTTTAACAATTAAAAGTAACGGTGTTAGAATTGCAACAGAAAAAGGCGCTAAAGTAATGGCTGTTTTTAATGGCGAAGTAAGTGAAATTCTTAAAATGAAAAACGTAAATCCTATAGTAATGATTCGGCATGGAAATTATTTAACACTTTATAGAAACTTATCTCAGGTTTATGTAAAAAAAGGAGAAAAAGTAAGCACAAAACAAGTTATAGGCGAAGTTTTTACAAACCCGTCAAATGGTGAAACTATACTCAGTTTTACAATATCAAAAGGAACAAGTACTGAGAATCCAGCAAGTTGGATTTATAAAATGTAAGATTTTAGAATTATAGCTAAATTAATCAAACAAAGCCTTTAATTCTGTTGCTTCGTGGGGTTTTAATTTTCCTGCTAAAAGCAGACTCAATTGTTTACGGCGCAAAGCGGCATCAAAGCGTTCTTTTTCTAATTTAGTTTCTGGAATCACTTCAGGAACAGCGATTGGTCGTCCAGTTTCATCCACAGCCACAAAGGTGTAAATGGCTTCATTAGCTTTCGTTCTAGCACCCGACTCGCGATCTTCTATCCATACATCAATAAATACTTCCATAGAGGTTTTAAAAGCACGAGAGACCTTAGCCTCAACTGTTACAACACTTCCAAGCGGGACAGCTCTATTAAACGCTACGTGATTTACAGAAGCGGTTACTACAATACGGCGACAATGACGTCGAGCAGAAATACTCGCAGCACGATCCATTCGCGCCAATAATTCACCACCAAATAAATTATTTAAAGGGTTTGTTTCTCCAGGCAAAACCATATCGGTCATAATAGTTCTGGATTGTTTGGGTGTATTAGCTTTCATCATAAAGGGTTTAATGATGCGGCAAAGTTAAGTATTAAAGCAGTAAAATTTTAGTGAATATATAAAAACTAATCTAGTTTTTTAATCAATAACCAAGCGTCTTTATTATGAGTTTTTCTAATTTGACGAATCGCTTTTAAAGCGTCTTGTCCTGTCTCATAACTGCCATAAACAACTTGGTGTAAACCATATTTGTTAACACCAATTTTTCTTGCATTAAAACCATCTGATTTAAGTTGCAAGACTTTTCTATCACAGTTGGTTTCAACTCTGAAAGCTCCTGCTACTATATGGTAATTACCAGTTTGCTTAGTAACATTTAAGGTAATTGCAGGAAGCGGATTTAAATTAAAAGTAGCTTGCTGTATTTTGTTGTCTAATTGTTGCAATGCTTCTTGTTGCGCTATTTGATTATGTTGTTCAATTTGTTTAACGTAATAATTTGAAGCTGCAAATCCACCCAAGGTTAACGCAATTAAAGCAACTGCAGCGTATTTTAAATACGGTTTAGTTTTGCGTTTCTCGCGTGTTATCGAAATTGGAATTACTTTTTCAATACTCTCAACTTCCGTTTTATATGCTTCACGATTAACATTTGGCGATACAAATTGTGCCAATCCAAAGGAATCAGTTAAGTAGTTTAAATGATATGTAGGCTCAAATAAAACCTTACCTTCTTTATTAAAAACAATTTCACCAATATTTTTAAAAGTAAGCGTTTCACCTTGTGTCAAATAGGATTTTAATATTTTTACTCGTTTAGCTATTTTTTTATTAGCAATTTCAAATGGAATTTTTTCTATATCGGCAATATAATGAGCTAGCAAACCATCGTTTTTTTGGATTTGCTCATTAAAAGACACCATTTTTTTTGGCGCATAAAATGTGTTTGTAGTATCATCAATAGTCGCGGATACACGTTGTGTTAAAAAAGCACCAAAATCAGGGATTGTAACACATTCGTATCTATAAAGTAAATCGCTTATATATGTTTCTAATTGCATAAAAACAAAGTTAAAAAATTAAGCTTCTGGATAAAATTTAGGCATAAGTATTTATTAACAGTGTAAAAATTACTTTATTGCAGGTTCAAAATCAACTAATTGGAATGACAGAAAACGATTTGCTTTATACTTTGGCCCTACAACATGTGCCTAATATTGGTGACATTACAGCAAAAAGACTAATTAATCATTGTGGTTCTGCAGAATTAGTTTTAAAAGAAAAGAAGCAAAATTTACTTAAAATTGATGGAATCGGGAGCGTTATTTTGAGTGATTTGTTTAAAACACATCATTTAATTGAGGCTGAGAAAGAAATAGAGTTTATTAAAACTAATAATATTAAGGCCACTTATTTTAAAGATGACAATTATCCTGAAAAATTAAAACATTGTATTGACGGGCCACTTTTACTATTTCAATCAGGAAATATTAATTTAAAAAATCAACATATTATAAGTATTGTCGGTGCCCGAAAAATTACAACTAACGGTATTGCATTTTGTGAAAGTTTAATTGATAAACTAGCTCCTTATAATCCTATTATTGTTTCTGGATATGCATACGGAACCGATATTACAGCTCACAAATCAGCAATAAAACATAATTTACAAACAATAGCATGTTTAGCCCACGGGTTAAACACTATTTACCCTAAAGTTCACAAAAAATATATGGCAGACATGGAGAAGAACGGGGGCTTTTTTACAGATTTTTGGAGTACAGATTCTTTTGATAAAAACAACTTTTTAAAGCGAAATAGAATTATTGCTGGGTTAAGTGAAGCTACTATTGTGATTGAATCTGCTGAAAAAGGAGGAAGCTTAGTAACCGCAGATATCGCCACCTCATATAATCGAGATGTGTTTGCCGTGCCCGGTCGAATCACCGATAGCCAAAGTGTAGGGTGTAATAATTTAATTAAATACCAGAAATCGCATATGCTGACTACGCCATTGGATGTGCCTTATATTTTAAATTGGCAATTAGAGGATAATAAAAAACCAGCAATACAAAAGCAATTGTTTGTAGAATTAAATCCTTCCGAAAAAATAATTTATAATTACTTAAAACAAAACGAGAAGCAACAATTGGATGTGATTGCAATTAATTGCGAATTACCAATATTTAAAGTAGCGAGTATTTTATTAACAATGGAATTAAAAGGGGTTATCCGACCACTACCTGGAAAGCTATTTGAGATTGTTTAATTTCTAAAGATTGATTTTTAGGATCCATATATCTTCAAAATAATCAATTTTTGAAAGTTCTTTACGGTTTTGATAAATTATACTCGGGTCCATGTTAATATTTAAATAAATATAATGCCAACCGTTTCGTGGGTTGACATAAGATTTTGGAGAGTGCCCTTTTTCTTCTAAAAAGCTCATCCATTTTTCGGCATTCTTTTTTACAGAAAACACATTAGTAACTAAATAATACCCTTTTGAAATTGATGGAATTTTTATTGATTTTAAGTTTCTTATTTTTTCAACACCAGCATCAATTTTTATCTCATTTTCTTTATTTAAGACTAAAATAGAGCCCTCATTTTCCTTTCCTTCAAGAAAAATAGGGCTTATTTCAGTTTCAAAAGCAACAAAAAACAGGTAAAACCTATCTGCTTTACTGTTAAATTGAACTGTTGCATCGGTTGCATTATTAGAAATAACCGTATTATTTGAATTTGGAACTTCAATTTTTAGTAAATCAAAGCCCAATGTATTTCTACTAGCAGGTAATCTGTTTAGAAAAGGTTTATCGTTTATAGATATGCTGCTGTTAAAGAAATTATTTCTAGGTCTTGCTTTATTAAAAAGTGGGATATAATCTTTTTTATCAGAGTCTAAAAAAGAAGAGTAATCTGTTTTAAATTTCAGATCGCCTTCCAATGCTCCAAGGAGGAGCGATGTTTTAATCGACCCATATTCGGGCGCTTTAAAATTTTGAAAAAGAATATTAACAGGAGTTTTAAATACATCTGAAAACCCATTGTAGGTTGTAAACGACTTAGCAGTTTCGGTTTCATCTTCATATATAACATATAACAGCCAGCCACCTGCACAACCTCCCGCGGTAAAACCCTGCGTGGCTTTCATGTTGGCAAGCGTATAATTTCCGCTAGGGTTTTTTATATTTTGAAGTAGCGGTGTTACATCTGCATAACACACGTATGGCTTAGTATTTTCAAATTTATCATGTTTTAATCCATTAAAAATTATTGATCCTTTTATAGGAGTGTAATTGTTATTGGGGGTTTTAAGTAACACATGGTAAAAATTTGAATCGCGCGTTTCATCACCAAAATACGTCCTTTGTTTTGTTTTATTTTTTAGAGTAATTACTTTTGTTTTCCCAAAATTGTATGGATAAATAGCGCTCCAATATAATGCAGCATGCCTAATTTTTGTGTTTTCTGGAATTATTAATTTTGCCTGACTTGAGCTAAAAGTTGAATTATCATTATCTATATCAACATACTTAAGTTTTAGGAGATCATTAAATTTTTTAGGATCATTAAAGGCCTTTGTTTGATGAGTGCTAATAATATTATTACCAATTAAAGCAGAATTACCCTTTAAATAAAAATGGTTATTTACTGAAAAAACTGTTGCTTCTTGCGCGTAACAACACCAAGTAATTATGCTTAGTAATGTTAAAAATAAATGTTTCATATTTTATAATTAACAGCAATTTAGAATAAATAATAAATGGATTTAAGTATTTAATACCCAACTTTTTCTCTTACTCGATTTAATACCTCATTTGCAACCAATTTTGCTTTGTCGGCACCAACTGCTAAAGCTGCATCTATCTCGTTAAGGTTACTCATAAAGTAATTATAACGCTCTCGCTGTGTAGCGAATTTTTCAACAATTAATTCAAATAAGGCCTGTTTGGCATGTCCGTATCCATATCCTCCATTTTCATAATTGGCTTTCATAGATTTTATTTGATCATTGGTAGCCAATAAACTATAAATAGCAAAACAGTTACATATTTTCCAATCTTTGGGGTCTTCTAACGGTGTACTATCTGTTTCAATAGACATAATTTGCTTGCGCAGTTTTTTATCATCTAAAAATATGTTGATGATGTTATTTCTACTCTTACTCATTTTTTCACCATCGGTACCAGGGATTAACATAGTGTTTTTTTGGACCTCTGCTTTAGGTAGCACAAAAGTTTCTCCAACTTTTGCGTGGAAACGTGATGCTACATCTCGTGTCATTTCTATATGCTGCTCTTGATCTTTCCCAACCGGAATGATTTCAGCATCATATAATAAAATATCGGCAGCCATCAGCATTGGATAATAAAACAACCCAGAGTTTACATCTTCCAATCTATCTGCTTTATCTTTAAAACTATGTGCCAAGGTTAATCGTTGATAGGGAAAAAAGCAGCTTAAATACCACAATAATTCAGTTACTTGAGGCACATCACTTTGTCTGTAAAATACTGTTTTTTCGATATCTAAACCAAAAGCCAACCACGTGGCAGCCGTAGAATACGTGTTATTTCTAAGGATTTCTGCATCTTTTATTTGTGTTAAAGTATGCAGATTTGCAATAAAAAGATAAGAATCATTTTTTGGGTTTTCAGCCATTTCAATAGCTGGAATAATAGCACCTAAAATATTCCCTAAATGTGGTGTTCCTGTACTTTGTATGCCAGTAAGTATTCTTGCCATGGTAATTTAGTAAGTATAGGCGCAAAGGTAATTTTTTTAATAGAATTGCTCAATACAATTATGTATTTTTGGTTTTTATGAAGATTTTAAAATATATTTTCTGGATATTTTATCGGATTTGGTTTTACATACTTGTAGCGTTACCTATTATCATTTTGTTTCCAATTCTTTTGATTTCTATTTTGAAAGAATCTTGGTATCCTTATTTTTTTAAAATTGCTCGGATATGGGCAAAATTCATATTAATAGGTATGGGTTTTGTTTATCGAATTGATCGTGTACAAACTCCAGTAAAAAGCAAAAGCTATATGTTTGTTGCGAACCACACATCCATGGCAGATATTATGCTAATGCTTGTAACCGTAAAAAATCCTTTTGTTTTTGTTGGAAAAAAGGAATTGGCTAAAATCCCCTTATTTGGGTTTTTCTATAAACGCACATGTATTTTGGTGGATAGAAATTCTTCAAGAAGTAGACAAGCAGTTTTTTTAAGAGCTCAAAAAAGACTAAAAACGGGTGTGAGTATTTGTATTTTCCCAGAAGGTGGCGTGCCTGAAGAGCACATTGAATTGGACGGTTTTAAAGATGGTGCGTTTAGACTCGCCATAAACCACCAAATACCAATCGTTCCTATCACTTTTGGGGATAATAAAAAGCGTTTTTCATATACTTTTTTTAGTGGCGGGCCGGGTAAAATGCGAGTAAAAATGCATGAATTTTTAACTACAAAAGGATTGTCTATAAACAACACAAAAGATCTAAATGAAAAGACAAGATTGATTATTTTAAATCAATTACAGTCCTTTAATAAATAAAAAACTGCTCGAGGGGACGAGCAGTTTTTTGCGATATGTATTTCCGAGCTTAATTGAAAACACATACCTAGATCTAACCAAAAACCTAGAACTTAAAAGCAAAACCAGTATAAACACCTATAAAAAAAGGCGTAAAACTACCAGATGTATTTTTAAATGTATTGATTTGATATTTAAACATAGGCTCTAAATTCAAGTCTATTTTTTTTGAGACCTGATAATTTAAACCTAAACCAAAATTTGCACTATAGCTTATTTTATTAATATTATTTGCTTCACCCAAAAACGATCGATTACCATTTTCGGCTTCAGAAATTATTTCATTATTACTTAAAAAGAATGAACTAAAACCGCCAATTACATTAATACCTAATTTTTTATCAGATAGAATATATTGAATTTCTAATGGTATTTCAATGTATCCTAAAGTCTGATTTATAGTGGTGTTAGTTGTAGTAAAAGATTCTAATGACTTCGCAGAATTTATACTTTCTGCACTAATTATGGAAACATCATCGTCGCCTGAATTGTTAACATTTTGCAATGAACTACTACTAACGCCTACAGATTGAAAAACAATTACATCATTAGTATTATAGCCTAAATTTACCCTGTTAATTCCTGAACGAATACTTATTTTATTATTTAAAGTATACTTAGCTGAAAGACCATAACTCATATTAAGTTCACCGCTTTTTGAGTTTCTATTAAATTGCGGATCGATTGAAGAACCTTCACCTAAAGAGTTAAAATAAACAGGCGCAGCATTTGGAGCAATACTCCATCTGTTTTGGTTTTCTTCTTCAATAATATTGTTAGTTTTATCTATGGCTTCTTCAATGGTCAGCGCATTGTTTTTTGGTTCATCTTTTTTTGTAGACGCAATACTTGTGTTGTTTTCTTGAGAAGAATTTTTAAATAAACTTTCATCGTCTTCTTTATTGATTAAGTTCTCATCATTTTTAATTGAACTGTCTCCTGTTTTATCCGTCGATGAAGCTATTACATTAGTGTTATTTGTTTTATTTCGAAAACTTACATTAGTATTTGCTTCTTTTTCACTAAGCTTTGCAACAGCATTATATGTGTTCGTATTTATAAGTTTGTTTTTTGCATTCGACGCCTTATTTAAAGGCAAATTAACATTGCTTTCGTTTTTATTTTTTGAAGTTGAACTTCCGGCAATTGATGTTTCGTTAGAAAGTTTTAAAATTTTTAAAACGGCTTTATTAGTATCTTTTTTCGATTTGTTATTATTTTCTTCTGAACTCACGTCATTCGCAATAACCGTATTTATTTCAGACGAGTTTTCTACATCTTCAATAGGCTTTATTATCTCTAAATTTGATTTTTCTGTACCATCATTTTTTGTGTCAACAACTTGAATAGTTTGAGAATCGTCAGGTGAGTTAAAATAAACACCTCCAATAGTTAAAAGTAACAACAATAAAGCAGCAACGCCAGCGTAACGCCACCAGATAGGGACAATACGTCGCTTTTTCTTTTTTTGAATAAGCTTTGCTTCAATATTATTCCAAACAGCCTTATTAGGTGTTGCTTCAAAATCTTTTAAGCCCTCCTGGAAAAGTCTGTCAATATGTTTTTTATCACTCATTATAATGATTGTGAATGTTGTTGCTTAATTTTATAATTTTCAATAGTTTGCTTCAAAATTTGCCTTGCTCGTGCGAGATTAGATTTTGAAGTACCAATGTGAATGTTAAGCATATTTGCTATCTCTTTATGTGAATAACCATCTAATACATATAAGTTAAAAACTAACCGGTATCTATCTGGCAATTCTTGAATGATTTTTAATAGATAATCGATAGAAATATTCTCTTCCTCAACTTCTATTTCAACATCCTCAATGGTGTTTTCATTTATAATATCAAAAACTTTTTCGTTTCGGTAGCGTTGCAATGCTGTATTTATTGTAATACGTTTTAGCCAACCTTCAAAAGAGCCTTTATTTTTATACTGTTCAATTTTATTAAAAATTGTTAAAAACGCATCTTGTAAATTATCTTCGGCTTCAGCATAGTTTCGCGAATACTTTAAGCATATAGCGAATAATTTACTCGAAAAGAGTTTATATAATTCACTCTGAGCTTTAGTATCATCAATTTTACAATTTTCTATGAGTTGTTTTAAACTCAATTCAAACACGTATTAATTAATACTTAATTTTACTCTGTAACAGGCACTTCAATAATTAAATATTGTGCCTCTCCATTAGTATCTTCACCTTGCCAAAACTTAAAAATATATGAGCCATTGCTGGTTACTATAAAATTAAACGTAGCTTCAGCCGTATGGTTTTCAAGTGTTTCACAATCATTATTTTCAAAAACAACCGTTATTGGAGCCACAGTTCTCTCGTTGTTTTCTTTATAATAATAAAACTCTTTAAATCCGTGACATGTTGAAGGCTTTTCATAATGAACCGTAATAGAATATGTATTTCCTAATTCAAACTCATCTGGAATATCTACACTTTCAACAGGTAAAACTTCAAAACTATAATTTGTAGAATCATCATTCAGGCTACACGATATTAGTAGCATGAACGTCATACAAATTACAATAAATCTTTTCATGACAAATAAATATGGGGGTTAATTACATGTTTGCACTTATTAGATGCGCAGATATTGAATAGGTTGCGTATAAAATTAAAAAATCCCGTAGAAACGGGATTTTTTATCAATTAAGTTATTTAGCAGAAACATATGTTAATCTCCTGAAACTATTTTTCTTACTTTGGTTTCAAGCTCATCCATAAGCTCTGGGTTATCTTTAATTAGAGCTTTAACTGCATCACGTCCTTGCCCTAATTTAGTTTCATCGTAGCTAAACCAAGAACCACTCTTTTTAACTATTTCATGTTCTACGGCTAGGTCTAAAATCTCACCTACTTTACTTATTCCTTGACCGTACATAATATCAAATTCGGCCATTTTAAAAGGCGGTGCTACTTTGTTTTTAACCACTTTAACTCTGGTTTTGTTACCCATAACAGCGCCATCAGTTTCTTTTATTTGAGTAGATCGACGAATATCTAATCTCACAGAAGCGTAAAATTTTAAAGCATTTCCACCAGTTGTTGTTTCTGGGTTACCGAACATAACCCCAATTTTTTCACGTAATTGATTAATAAAAATTACCGTACAATTGGTTTTGCTAATAGATGCTGTAAGTTTTCTTAAAGCCTGAGACATTAATCGAGCGTGTAATCCCATTTTAGAATCGCCCATTTCACCTTCAATTTCACTTCTTGGAGTTAAAGCAGCTACAGAATCAATCACAACAATATCAATTGCGCCAGAGCGGATTAAGTTATCAGCAATTTCTAAAGCCTGTTCTCCATTATCTGGTTGAGAAATTATTAAATTATCAATATCAACACCTAATTTTTCAGCATAAAACCTGTCAAAAGCATGTTCTGCATCTATAAAAGCAGCAATGCCTCCAGCTTTTTGGGCTTCAGCAATAGCGTGTAAAGTTAAAGTTGTTTTACCAGAAGATTCTGGGCCGTAAATTTCTATAACACGTCCACGCGGATAACCTCCCACACCTAATGCAATATCTAAACCTAAAGAGCCAGATGGGATGGCGTCAACATCTACAATTGCAGAGTCGCTCATTTTCATTACAGTTCCTTTTCCGTAGGCTTTATCTAGTTTGTCTAATGTAAGTTTTAATGCTTTTAATTTTGCTTCTTGTTCCTTGCTCATTTCTAAATTTTTTTCTGAAAATTGGTACGCTAAAATACTACATCTTTTGCCAGAATACAATTTTATAACGCAACCTTTTTATACTTTTTGCATCTAGTAATAAAAGCGGAAAGACTTTGCTATGAATTTCCGAAAAATGGTTTGAAAAGATGACTAACTCAAACTAAATTATAAAAGCACTTTGGGCAACTAAAGTGCTTTTTTTATCCGATATATTGTAGCATTCTTTTAAAATCGTATTTTTGCATTTTAATAATAATCTTTAACCTTAAAACATTAGTATAGCATGCAACTGTACAATAAATTAAGTTCAAAAGAAAGGGCCGAATTAATTGATAAAGCTGGAAAAAATCGATTAACACTTTCTTTTTATAAGTATGCCAAAATTGGCAATCCTCAAATTTTCAGAGATCATTTATTTGTCACTTGGGACGCTTTAGGCGTTTTAGGTAGAATATATGTTGCTCACGAAGGAATAAATGGGCAATTATCCTTGCCCGCTGATCGTTTCAATGAATTTAAAACACAAATAGATTCTATCGAATTTCTAAAAAACATTCGTTTAAATATTGCTATTGAGCAAGACAACAAATCTTTTTTAAAGCTTAAAATAAAGGTTCGTAATAAAATTGTTGCTGATGGATTAAACGATAAAACTTTTGATGTTACCAATAAGGGGATTCACGTTGATGCTGAAAAGTTTAACGATCTTCTTGAAGACGAAAAAACTGTTTTAGTGGATATGCGTAATCATTATGAAAGCGAAATAGGTCATTTTAAAAATGCCGTAACTCCCGATGTAGACACTTTTAGAGAATCTTTAGATATAATTGAGGATGACTTAAAGGATCATAAGGAAGATAAAAACCTTGTTATGTATTGTACGGGCGGTATTCGTTGTGAGAAAGCCAGTGCGTATTTTAAACATAAAGGTTTTAAAAATGTATACCAGTTAGAAGGCGGTATAATTGAATACGCAAGACAGGTAAACGAGAAAAATTTAGAGAACAAGTTTTTAGGACAAAATTTTGTTTTTGATGATAGGCGTGCAGAGCGAATTAGCGATGACGTAATTGCAAATTGCCACCAATGTGGGAATCCATTTGATGTACATACTAACTGCGCTAATGAAGCATGCCATTTATTGTTTATTCAGTGCGATTCGTGTAAAACAGAAATGGATAATTGTTGTTCTAGCACCTGTAAAGAAATAAACTCTTTGTCATTTGAAGAACAAAAAGAACTCCGTAAAGGACAAGGGAACAGCAATGATATATTTAAAAAAGGACGTGCTGATCATTTACCTTATAAAAAAGACTTGAGAAATATTTTTGATGTTTTAAATAAGAAAAGCATTTAGGATTATTTGTTTTAAGTCTTTAGAATAATCTTATATTTACAGTTAATTATTTACAAACCTTCATTCGTAATAATCAAATTATTAACGAATTCAATATATAAAAAATATGGCTTGCGCAAGTTGCTCAACTAAAGACGGCTCACCAAAAGGCTGCAAAAACAATGGTACTTGTGGAACAGATAGTTGTAATAAACTAACTGTTTTTGATTGGTTAGCAAATATGTCGTTACCTAATGGAGAAGCCCCTTTTAATTGGGTTGAAGTTAGGTTTAAAAATGGCAGAAAAGAATATTACCACAACACAGAAAACTTAACTTTAAGTATTGGTGATATTGTGGCTACACAAGCAAAATCTGGGCACGATATAGGTATGGTAACGTTAACCGGAGAATTGGTTCGCGTGCAAATGAAACGCAAAAATATCTCTGAAAAACCCGAAGAAATTTATAAAATATACCGAAAGGCAAGTCAGAAAGATATTGATATTTGGTCTGACGCTCGCGATCGGGAAGAGCCCATGAAGGTGAAAGCGCGCCAATTTGCAATTGATTTAAAGTTGCAAATGAAAATTTCTGATATTGAGTTTCAAGGAGATGCCAGTAAAGCTACCTTTTACTACACAGCAGAAGAGCGCGTAGATTTTAGAGAATTGATTAAAGTCTTCGCACGTGAATTTAGAACACGAATCGAAATGAAACAAGTTGGTTTTCGTCAAGAAGCCGCAAGACTTGGAGGTATTGGATCCTGCGGACGTGAATTATGTTGTTCAACTTGGTTAACAGATTTTCGATCAGTTAGTACTTCAGCAGCACGATACCAACAATTATCATTAAACCCTCAAAAACTTGCAGGGCAATGTGGTAAACTAAAATGCTGTTTAAATTACGAATTAGATACGTATTTAGATGCATTAAAAAGCTTCCCAAAAACAGACATAAAACTTCAAACTGAAAAGGGAACAGCTGTGTGCCAAAAAACAGATATTTTTAAAGGACACATGTGGTATGCTTATGAAGGCGAATGGATGAATTGGCATAAAATAACTACAGAGCAAGCCAATGAAATTATTGATTCAAATAAAAAAAATGTAAAAATAGCTAGTCTTGAAGAATTTGCTTCAGACCTTATAGAAGATACTAAAACAGAGTTTGAGAACGTTGTAGGGCAAGATAGTTTAACTCGTTTCGATAGTCCAAAACGTAATAATAAACGTAAAAATAATAGAAGGAAAGGGAATCCAAGAAATAGAAACGCCGCATCTAATAAAAATAAAGCGCCAAAAAATAACCCAAACCAGAATAATAGAAATAAGAACATTAAAAGAAAACCTAAACCTCAAAACAGTAAAAATGCTGCGAAATAATGCCTTGTTATTTTTTTTAGTTTTCTCTTTTTTGAATATTTCTTGCGATTCAAACCGTATTTTCGACACCTATAAATCGATTCCCAATAAATGGCATAAAGATTCCGTAGTTTCTTTTAAGGTAACCCCACCAGATTCGATAAATTCCTATAATTTATTTGTTAATTTAAGAAATACCAACGCTTACAAATACAATAATCTATTTTTAATAGTTGAAATGGTTTTGCCTCATGGAAAAACTACAAAAGATACTATAGAATATAAAATGGCAGAGCCCAGCGGGAAGCTTTTAGGAACTGGATTTACCGATGTAAAAGAAAATAAATTGTGGTATAAAGAGGGCGTAGTTTTTAAAGAAACCGGGGATTATACCATAAACATTCAACACGCAATGCGCGAAAACGGAAGGGTGTCAGGCGTTGCAGAACTTGAAGGAATTACTGATGTTGGGTTTAGAATAGAAAATATAAATAAATAATATTGTCGCACCAAGATTTTAACTATTGTTCAAGATAGATTAAAATCAAAGTGTTTTTATATTTAGCACATGGCAACAAATAAATCAACAAAAACTAATCAAGATTTTTCAAAATACATCCGTTTGTTCTGGATGGTATTTTTAGGCGGCGTTTTTACATTATTACTAATATTTTTGTTAGCATCATGGGGCGCGTTTGGTAAAATGCCAGACCATACTGTTTTGGAAAACCCTAAAACTAATTTAGCCACAGAGATTATTTCTTCCGATGGAAAAACATTAGGTAAATTCTATTTTAATGATAATAGAACTCCTGTGGGTTATGAAGAATTACCAAAACATTTGATAGATGCTTTAATTGCAACAGAAGATGTTCGTTTTCATAGTCATTCTGGAATTGATGCAAGAGGTACATTAAGAGCATTTTTCTTCTTGGGAAAAAAAGGAGGAGCTAGTACTATATCCCAACAACTTTCAAGACAGTTATTTGTAGGTGTTGCTTCAAAAAGCACAATTAGCAGAATTACTCAAAAAATAAAAGAGTGGATTATTGCAACGCGTTTAGAGCGCCAATATACAAAGGAAGAAATAATAGCTCAATATTTTAATATTTATGATTTTGGCAATAATGCTGATGGTATTCGAAGTGCTTCAAGAATTTATTTCAATAAAGAACCAAAAGATTTAAGTTTAAAAGAATCGGCTATGTTGGTAGGGATGTTTAAAAATTCATCGTTATATAACCCAAGACCTGAACGAAATCCAATTGGAGTTAGAAATAGACGAAATGTGGTATTGGATCAGATGTACAAATATGAATATATAACTAAGGCTGTAAAAGACTCACTGCAGAAAACGGATCTAGATTTAGATTATTCACCAGAATCTCATCGTGAAGGAATTGCTACATATTTTAGGGGCTATTTAGATGGTTTTATGAAATCATGGATTAAAAATAATCCAAAACCTGACGGATCTAATTGGAATTTATATAACGACGGGTTGAAAATATATACAACGATTGATTCGCGTATGCAAAATTACGCTGAAAATGCTGTTCAACAGCATATGTCGAAGTTGCAAGCAGAATTTTTTCATCAAAATTCTCCAAGAAGAAATCCTACGGCTCCTTTCTTAGAATTAGAGACATCTGAAATTATTGACTTATTAAATCGTTCAATGAAACAATCGGAAAGATGGCGGCACATGAAGTACGATCTGAAAAAATCGGATAAAGAGATAGAAGCGTCTTTCAAAAAACCAACTCAAATGTCAGTATTTGCTTGGAAAGACGGTAAGGCTTCTGAAGTTGACACTATTATGAAGCCAACAGATTCCATGCGCTATTATAAATCGTTTTTAAGAACAGGAATGATGTCTATGAACCCACAAACAGGACATGTTAAAGCTTGGGTTGGAGGAATTAATTACAGACATTTTCAATATGATATGGTAAATCAAGGTAAACGTCAAATAGGCTCTACCTTTAAACCATTTGTTTATACTGCGGCCATCGATCAGTTGCACATTTCACCATGCGATGAATTTCCAGATACGCCATTTTGTATAGAAGCAGAGAAATTTGGAAACCCGGAAGAATGGTGTCCTAAAAACTCAGGAGGAAATTATGGTGGCCAGAGAACCTTAAAAAATGCTTTAGCAAATTCGGTTAACACTATTACGGCAAGATTAATCGATAAAGTAGGACCGCAAACGGTAGTAGATTTGGCTAAAAAGTTAGGTATAGAATCTGAAATGTTACCGGTTCCTTCAATAGCTTTAGGAACACCAGATTTAAGTGTTTACGAAATGGTGGGGGCCTATTCGGCATTTGCAAATCAAGGAGTATATACAAAACCGGTTATGGTTACCAATATTGAAGATAAAAATGGAACCATCCTTTATCAGTTTAAGCCAGAAACACGAGATGTTTTAAGTCAGGAAACTGCCTATGTAACTGTAAAATTAATGGAAGGTGTTACTCAAGGAGGATCGGGTACAAGGTTAAGACATAGATGGGCAGTTAATCAACCAGATTATAAAGAAATTATTACCGGTTATCCTTATGAATTTACAAACCCTATTGCTGGTAAAACTGGAACAACACAAAACCAAAGTGATGGGTGGTTTATGGGAATGGTGCCAAATTTGGTAACCGGTGTTTGGGTTGGAGGTGAAGATAGGGCAGTACACTTTAAAACAATAACATATGGACAAGGGGCGGCTATGGCATTACCAATTTGGGGCTTATATATGAAAAGCTGCTATGAAGATGAGGAATTAGATATTTCAGTAGAAGAATTTGAAGCACCAGAAAATTTATCAATAAATGTAGATTGTTCAAAAGCATCAAGTACAAATACAGAAGGAAGTTCTGATGATGAAGTTCCAAATGATTTAGATTTTGGATAATCTTTGCTCGTAAATTTCAATTGAACAAAAACCATTCTAATTTAGAATGGTTTTTTATTTGATAATAATTTCAACATATCATTCAATAATTCGTAATTTTATACTGTAAAAACTAGCTAAAAATGATTAATAAAAAAGTATTAAATGTTCAAGAAGCCTTAAAAGGTGTTACAAATAATATGACCTTTATGTTTGGCGGATTTGGGCTTAGTGGAATTCCAGAAAATGCCATTACTCACCTAGTTAAACTAGGTGTAAATGGGTTAACGTGCATTTCAAATAATGCAGGAGTTGATGATTTTGGATTAGGGTTGCTTTTACAGAAAAAGCAAATTAATAAAATGATATCATCATATGTTGGTGAAAATGATGAATTTGAAAGGCAGATGCTATCGGGTGAATTGGATGTCGAATTAATCCCGCAAGGCACTTTAGCGGAACGATGTAGAGCAGCTCAAGCAGGCTTCCCTGCTATCTATACACCGGCAGGTTATGGAACTGAAGTGGCCGAAGGCAAAGAAACTCGTGAATTCGATGGCAAAATGTATGTTTTAGAACACGCCTTTAAAGCTGATTTTGCTTTTGTAAAAGCGTGGAAAGGAGATGCTGCAGGCAATTTAGTTTTTAAAGGAACTGCTAGAAATTTCAATCCTAATATGTGCGGTGCAGCAAAAATAACGGTAGCCGAAGTTGAAGAGTTAGTTCCGTTAGGGAGTTTAGACCCCAATCAAATTCATATTCCAGGAATTTTTGTTCAACGAATTTTTCAAGGAGCATATTATGAAAAACGAATTGAACAACGAACAGTTAGACAAAGAAATTAATTATGCTAGATAAAACAGGTATTGCAAAACGAATTGCAAAAGAAGTTCAGGACGGTTATTATGTTAATCTAGGTATTGGTATACCAACTTTGGTTGCTAATTATGTACGGAATGATATAGAAGTAGAATTTCAAAGTGAAAATGGTGTGCTAGGAATGGGACCATTTCCATTTGAAGGAGAAGAAGATGCAGATATAATTAATGCGGGTAAACAAACTATAACAACGTTACCTGGCGCTAGTTTTTTTGATTCTGCGATGAGTTTCTCCATGATAAGAGGTCAACATGTAGATTTAACAATTTTGGGTGCCATGGAAGTTGCAGAAAATGGCGATATAGCTAATTGGAAAATTCCAGGGCGTATGGTAAAAGGTATGGGCGGAGCCATGGATTTAGTGGCAAGTGCTGAAAATATAATTGTCGCTATGATGCACACTAATAAAGCGGGAGAATCAAAGTTATTAAAACAATGCTCGTTACCGTTAACAGGTGTTGGCTGCGTAAAGAAAATAGTAACTAATTTGGCGGTAATTGAAGTAACAAACATTGGTTTTAAATTATTAGAACGCGCCCCTGGAGTTTCAGTTGATGACATAAAAAAGGCCACTGAGGGTAAATTAATTATTGAAGGTGATATTCCAGAAATGAATTTATAGGCTTTTTTGGTGCCACTAGAATAAATAAAAATCGATAAAATGTTAAATAAAATTGCATTTCATCGATTTTTTATGTTTTTAAACCGATTTATTTAAAAATATGTTTCATATTAGCAGTCCCCAAATAAACCAAGTTAAATTATAGATTTCCCCAAATCTACCATATTTTTAAAACTAATGAATATTGCGACAAATCTACCTGAACTACCTACTAATGATGATGGCAAATTCAAAGAAACTGTAAAAGAGAGTTTACAGTTTTTAAAGAGTTTATATTATCTAACCAAAAAAATATTCATGCTATAATCCTTTGGGAATAGCATGAATTAATTTTTTTGTATACTCTTTTTTTGGATGGTTGTAAATAACATCGGCATCATCTAATTCTTCAATTTTACCTTTATTCATTACCAATAGTTGGTCACTCATATATTTTACCACGGCGAGGTCGTGTGAAATAAAAATATAGGTAAACTCAAATGTCTCCTTCAGCTCATTTAATAAGTTTAGAACTTGAGCTTGAACTGAAATATCTAAGGCAGAAACAGATTCATCGCAAACAATAAGTTTTGGTTGTAAAGCAATAGTTCTGGCAATGCCAATTCTCTGTCTTTGACCTCCAGAAAACTCATGTGGATATCTATTATAATAATCTTCAGATAATCCTACTTTGTTTAAAATATCAATCACCTTTTCTTTTCGTTCAGTTTCAGAACTGTAAAGTTTATGCACCTTCATAGGTTCCATTATAGCTTCACCTACCGCTATTCGCGGATTTAAAGAAGAGTACGGGTCTTGAAAAATAATTTGAATATCTTTTCTAAGCTTTCTGATTTCATTTTTGGATAGTTTTGTAATATCTATACCATTGTATAATATTTTACCAGACGTGGCCTTGTCAAGTTGTAAAATAGCATTTCCAAGAGTTGATTTTCCACAACCAGATTCACCTACCAACCCTAAAGTTTCGCCTTTATATAATTTGAAACTTACATTATCTACAGCTTTGAATGATTGTGCCTTTGTAAATATTCCGGATTTAGAAAGATACTCTTTTTCAACATTTATAACCTCTAATATTGGCGGTTTACTATAAAGAATGTCATGTTTTTGTTCACGTTGTTTATCTGTAATAATTTCTTTTGCTATTACTCCTCCTAAAAAATCTTGAATAGTTGGTAAAGTTTTTAACCTAGCAGTTAGTGTAGGACGTGAATTAATTAATGCTTTAGTATAATTATGCTGTGGATTTTTAAATATGTTTAAAACCGAATTTTCCTCAACAATTTGGCCCTTATACATAACAAGAACCCGATCGGCAATTTCAGATATTAAAGCCAGATCATGAGTAATAAAAATGATACTCATTTTAGTTTCGGCTTGTAACTCTTTTAATAGTTTAATTATATCTTTTTGAACAGTAGCATCCAACGCAGTTGTGGGCTCATCGGCAATTAGTATATCGGGTTTACATGCAATTGCCATAGCAATCATAACTCGTTGTTTTTGTCCACCAGAAATTTCGTGCGGATATTTATTATAAGTAACCTTTACATCGGGTAGTTTTACTTTTTCAAAGAGTGTAGTCGTTTCAATCTGGGCTTCTTTTTTTTTTAAACTAGTATGCTGAAGCAAAATTTCTTGAACTTGTTTTCCGCATGTCATAGAAGGATTTAACGAACTCATTGGTTCTTGAAAAATCATAGCTATTTTACTTCCTCTTATTTTTTGAAATTCTTTAGGAGTAAATTGCGTGAGATCATTCCCATTATAAATAATAGCTCCTTGGTTTATTTTTGAAATGGTTTTAGGTAATAAACCTAAAATGGCTAATGACGAAACTGATTTTCCTGAACCAGATTCGCCAACAATACCTAAAATTTCGTTTTTATTTAATGCATAAGAAATATTATTTATAACCTTATTGTTTCCGAATGAAATGGAAAGATTTTCAATTTTTAAAATAGAAGATTCTGTCATTTAGATATGAATAATTTCGTCGTCTGTTAAAATAGCATCACCTCTTAGTCTTAAAAATATTTGAGCAACAGCAATAGTGTCTTTTTCACAATAAATTATAATCCGATCGATTTCATTTTCTTCATAATAAACCCGGTAAACTTCGCTACCATCAATATCATCTTTAGGGGAAGGAATTCCTAAAACATTAGTCATTAATTTAAGAGAAGTATAAGTTTTATAGTCTCCAAATTTCCATAATTCTAATGTATCAAGATGAGGTACTTCCCATGGTTTTTTGCCAAACAAATTGAGCTTATAGGGTAATTCAATATTTTTTATAATCATGCGTCTGGCAATATAAGGGAAGTCGAATTCTTTGCCATTATGAGCACAAAGCAAATGCTTAGTATCGCTAAAATGAGATATTAATAAGTTCTTAAAGTCTTTTAATATTTTTATTTCTTCACCATAAAAAGATGTTACACGAAATTTTCTTAAGTCGCCTTGAAATGTAAAATAACCTACTGAAATACAGATAATTTTTCCAAACTCTGCCCAAATACCTGCACGATCATAAAATTCTTCTGCTGTAAAATCATCTTTTCGTTGGTATTGCGATTTGTGCTCCCAAAGTGCTTGCTTAGTTTCGTCTAAATCAGAAAAATGCTGTGTTTCAGGAACGGTTTCAATATCTAGAAATAAAATGTTTTCTAAATTTAATTTGCTAATCATTTTCCCAACATTTTATAAGCCTCTTCTATATACAGAGTGATATCTTCTGTAAAGTGTCCGATGCCTTCATCTGGCGATTTCCTATGTCCTAAACGAACAATAATAACATTATCATTAGGTTCTACAATAACATATTGTCCAAGATGTCCACGCATCATAAAAAAATGTTTGTTTCCAATATTTTTTAACCACCAACCATAGCCATACTGTGGGCTTTCTTTAAATCTTGGTGTAATAGACTTCGCTACAAAGGAAGAATCTAATAATTGTTTTCCATTCCATTTTCCATAGTCTTTGTATAATTTACCAAAACGAGCAAAATCTTTTGCATTACTTGATATACAGCAAAAAGCTTTGGCTAATTTATTTTCATCATCATCTAATTGCCATAAAGCATCATTAGTGGCTCCCAGAGGTTGCCAGAATTTTTCTGACAGATAATTTGCTAATGTTTTCCCAGTTGCTTTTTGAATAATCATTCCCAACAATTGAGTGCTTCCACTTAGATACTCAAATTCTTTTCCGGGGGTTTTAATCACTTTTTGATTTAAAATAGTTTCTGCCAAATCATCATCATAATTCGCCCTTGCTGTTATTGAAAAAGGGCTTGTATAGTGTTCTACCCAATCCAATCCTGATGCCATTGATGCTAAGTCCCCAACTGTTGTTTTCGAATAAGAATATTCGGGATAATAGTCACTAATTGGTTGATCAAGACTTTTAATATATCCATCCATTATTGCTTTTCCCAATAGTGCCGACGTTATACTTTTAGCCATTGAAAATGAATTTGTTAATGAGGCATCATTAAAACCATCATAATAATTTTCAAACCAAATACTATCATTTTTAATGATGAGAAACGCAACTGTCCCCCAATCTTTATTCACCTCAGAAAGTTTTTTAGTTTCATTAACAGAGTTGTAAGCCGAATGATTTGGCCATGGACTAGCATCACTTCCTTTTTGTATAATATCATTTTCAAAATATGGATAGTCATCAATAAAAGCGGTATTATGTCCAGTAAAATAGACCACTCTAACTCCTTTTAAAATGTAGTCATAGTCAAATAAGTAAAGTAAAAGGAAAGATGACCCTATAATAATTAGGAACCATTTGAGAGGTTGTTTCAATAATTTCATTTAAAATTAATTTAGTTAAATTAAATATAGTAAATATTTTAAGTTTTAATCCTAAAATAATGATTGTTGTCTATAAGGACTTTCATGTTCCAATAACCATTGTTTACGATGTAACCCGCCAGCATAACCGGTTAAACTACCATCACTCCCAATTACACGATGGCATGGTACAATAATCCAAATTGGGTTTTTACCATTGGCATTAGCAACAGCTCGAATGGCTTTTATGTCGCCCAAATGTTTTGATAAATCTAGATAAGAAAGGGTTTTTCCAAATGGGATTTTTTCTAAAAGTTGCCATACTTTTTTTTGAAAATCCGTGCCCTGAGGATTTAATTTAAGATTGAAATTTTTACGTTTTCCTTCAAAATATTGATTCAGTTGAATAATACAATCTTCTAGTTCCACAGGGATAATATCCGTTATTTTTTCTTCTGAATTAAGAACAGTTACGGATGTAATACCTGCTAAATCACCAACTATTTTAGTAAAGCCTAAAGGAGAATTGATAATACAGGTTTCCATTTAGTTTTTAGGTTTAGAGTCATCTAAAATGCCTAGTTTTTTAGCTCGTGCTTCCCAGCTTTTTCTAGCCAAATGTTGCAAATCTGACACATTATCGCTTTCGTCCATAATTTCTAATCCTAACAAGGTTTCAATTACGTCTTCCATGGTAACCAAACCACTAACTGAACCATATTCATCAACTACCAAAGCCATATGATTTCTTGTCTGAATTAATTGTTCAAACAATTTCGGGATAGGTAAATTTCTTTCAACTATTATAATATTTCGTTTTAATTCTGATAGTTTTTTTGCACCATTATCTAATGCCATTTCCTTAAAGATTTCATCTTTTAAGACGAGGCCTTTTATATTGTCTGGATTATCTGAGTAAATTGGAATTCTTGAAAAACGAAGATTCATATTACGATTAAAAAAATCTTCAATTGTTGTGTTTTCATCTTCAGCTTGCATCACGGTTCGTGGCGTCATAACATCTTTCGCAAACACATCCTTAAAGGTTAATAAATTCTTTATTATTTTACTTTCATTTTCATGAAACACACCTTCTTCATGCGCCATATCTGTCATAACCATAAAGCTTTCTCTACTTAAAACACTACCGTGCCCTTGGCCACCAATTAGTTTGGTTGTGAGCTGTAATAGCCATAAAATCCCTGTCCATTTAAGCGGAAATATTAAAACAGTTAAAGCTTTTGAAGTAAAATTAGCAAGTTTTTTCCAGTATGTTGCACCTATAGTTTTTGGAATAATTTCAGAAGCAACCAATATTAAAAAAGTCATTATTGCAGACACGATGCCGACTGTATTGATACCGAACAACTCAATTTTAATAGGTAATTTTTCTGCCTCAATACCCACCATCATAGCACCCAAAGTGTGGGCGATGGTGTTTAAAGTAAGTATTGCTATAAGGGGTTTGTCAACATCTTTTTTTAAAGATTCTAATGTTGAAGCATACTCTTTATTTTCCTGCTTTTTAACATTAATAAAAGTAGGTGTAACACTTAATAATACGGCTTCAAGAATGGAACATAAAAAAGAAAAGAAAATAGAAATTGTTGCCCAAAAAATTAATGTACTCATTCAAATGATTTTTGTTGAGTGCTAATTTACGAAATCAATTTAACAACATCTTTTGCAAAATAACTAGCTATGATATCGGCACCTGCTCGCTTAATGGCGCTGATTTGTTCCATCATAACAGCATCATGTTCTAGCCAACCTTTTTCGGCTGCGGCTTTTAACATAGCATATTCGCCAGAAACCTGGTATACTGCAACAGGAACATCAACTTCATTTTTTATTTCTCTAACAATATCTAAATAACACAATCCTGGTTTTACCATTACAATATCAGCTCCTTCGTCAATATCCATTTCGGTTTCTTTAATGGCTTCAAAACGATTAGCATAATCCATTTGATATGTTTTTTTGTCTTTTGGAATATCAACTAAATTTACGGGCGCAGAATCTAATGCATCACGGAATGGGCCATAAAAAGCAGATGCGTATTTTGCAGAATAACTCATAATGCCTGTGTTAATAAATCCTTCGTCTTCTAAAGCTTCGCGAATAGTTAAAATGCGTCCATCCATCATATCGCTAGGCGCCACAAAATTAGCTCCTGACTCTGCGTGAGAAAGACTCATTGCGGCTAAAACTTCAGAAGTTTCATCATTTAAAATTTGCCCATTTTCAATGATTCCGTCGTGTCCGTAAGCCGAGTAAGGGTCTAATGCCACGTCAGTCATAACCAACATCTCTGGACATGCATTTTTAACAGTTTTAATTGCGCGCTGCATCAATCCGTTTGGGTTTAATGCTTCAGTGCCTTTGTTGTCTTTTAAATTGTCTGGTACTTTAACAAATAGTAACACCGATTTTAAACCAAGCATCCAAAGTTCTTTTACTTCATTTTCAAGCAAATCTAAACTATAACGAAAGTAATTGGGCATTGACGGAATTTCATCTTTCACACCCTTACCTTCCACAACAAAAAGTGGTACTAAAAAATCGTTTGGCGTTATTATGGTTTCACGAACTAAACTGCGAATAGCATCGTTAGCTCGTAATCTTCGATTTCTTTTTAGTGGAAACATGATTTTTTTTATTTAGTGATCCAATTTACTGGATTTTTTAATACTTCTATTAATTTTTCTTCTTCACTACCGGCTATTGGCTCATGATTATAGACCCATTGGACATGTGGTGGTAAACTCATTAAAATACTTTCAATCCGACCATTTGTTTTAAGGCCGAAAAGCGTGCCTTTATCGTGAACTAAATTAAATTCCACATACCTTCCACGTCTAATTTCTTGCCAATTGCGGTGTGCTTTTGTATAAGGTAGATCTTTTCGTTTCTCAACTATTGGAACATAAGCTTCTAAGAAACTATCACCAACTTCTGTTACAAAATTATACCATTTTTGCATGGACATATTTTCTGAAGTTTTACAATAATCAAAAAACAAGCCGCCGATACCTCTACCTTCATTACGGTGTGCGTTGTAAAAGTATTCATCACAACGTTTTTTGTAATTTAAATAAAATTCAGGCCTATGTTTATCGCAAGCGGTTTTACAGGTTTGATGAAAGTGCTTTGCATCTTCTTCAAACAAATAATACGGAGTTAAATCTTGTCCGCCACCAAACCAGCTATCAATAATACCTCCATTTTTATCATACATTTCAAAATAGCGCCAGTTAGCATGTACTGTTGGAACCATGGGGTTTTTTGGATGTAAAACCAAGCTTAAACCACACGCAAAAAAGTCAACATCACCAACATTAAAATACGTTTGCATAGATTTTGGAAGCTTGCCATGAACACCTGATATATTAACACCGCCTTTTTCAATAACATTGCCGTTTTCAATTACACGTGTTCGTCCACCGCCACCTTCGGGTCGCTCCCAAACATCTTCTTTAAATTTTGCAAGCCCGTCAACAGCCTCAAGTTTAGATGTGATCCTATCTTGTAAATTCTGTATGTATTGGTAAAATTTATCTTTCATAAATTATTCAAAATCATAGTATAGCTCATATAACTCCATATCTAAAGGATTTTCATTTGGTGGCGTAAATCCTTTTTTAAGTGTTTTAATCCAAGCAAAATTACAGTTTTCAGCAACTTTTATACTTGCTATATTATTTTTGTGGGCTATAATTTGTAACGTTTTTAAACCGACGTATTCAAAAGCATAATCAGATAAAGTTGTAACAGCGTTTGTAGTAATGCCTTTACCCTCATATTCATAACCAATACAATAGGCAATCTCTCCTTGTTTTTTATCCCAATCAAGTTCTTTTAAATATACTAACCCAACTAATTTGTTAGTCGTCTTTTCTTTTATTGTGAAAAGAAATTCTTTTTTTAATTCGAATTCTTTTACTTTTTTTTCAACAAAAATTTTAGATAAATCTGGAGTTAAGTTTTCTTTTATAGTTAAAGGAAAAAATCGCTTTAACCTATCTTCATTAGCAATTATAAAATCACATAAATTCCAAGCATCTTGAATTAGAATAGGCTCAATATTGAAGTTGTTGAAACTAAGCATGTAACTCATCAGTTTTTATTTCTAAAGCTTCTACAGTTTTTAAAGTTGCCGCAGTTACTGAAAGTGGTAAAACTAAAATAACACCTACAAGTGGTATTAGTAAAAATAATATGAAAACAGCACCATTTCCAATGGCTAAGCCCCGATGTTTACGAACAAATTTAATACTATCGGAGTATTTGAAATGTCGCTCTAAAGTATAGTCCATATTACCAAAACCAGCATAATACGCTTGCACGATAAATAATAAAATAGTTGAAAAGATATTGACCACAGGAATAAACTTTAAAAGTAAAATAGGAATAGTTAAAAGCAATTCCATTATTAAGTTTCTGCCGTTTATTTTGATACCTCGCCATAGTTGTTGCATAAACGAAGTATCTCTACTCGAATGTGGTAAGTTTCCAGTTAAATGTGCTTCAATTTTTTCTGAAACCGGACTCATAAACGGTGCAGACAGTGCCATAATGATGTGCTTGAAAAGGATTAGACCAATTACTATGATTATTAAACCACCAATAAAATTACTAATTGTAGAAAAGGTTTCTTTTCCCCAATCCCAATCCCATATTTTAGAAATAAAACTACCAATATTATCTGATAGTGTATAAGCTGAACTAAAAATAACAATGGCAGTTACTAAACTGATAACCATAGGAATTACAAAGAATTTCCAGAGCTTTAATTTTGAAATTAAACTAAAAGCCCCAAAGTATGCTTTGATTCCTAATGTTATATTTTTAAGCATTATATTCCTTTACGGCGTCGATAAACGCCTTAGCATGTTCTAACGGAACGTTAGGCAAAATACCATGGCCAAGATTTACAATATATTTATCTTTCCCAAATTCGTTAATCATTTGGTGAACCATTTTTTTAATTTCTGAAGGAGGTGAAAACAATCTTGTTGGATCAAAATTACCTTGTAAAGTTATGTTTCCACCGGTTAAATATCGTGCATTCCTAGCAGAACATGTCCAATCTATACCTAGGGCTGATGCTCCCGATTTCGACATTTCATTTAGCGCAAACCAGCACCCTTTTCCGAAGGCAATCACTGGAGCATCATCCTTTAAAGCAAGTATAATTTGCTGAATATACTGCCATGAAAACTCTTGATAATCGGTTGGTGAAAGCATGCCTCCCCACGAATCGAAAACTTGAACAGCATTACATCCAGCTTTCACTTTTTCTTTTAAATACGCTATAGTTGTGTTCGTAATTTTTTGTAATAATTGATGTGCCGCAATAGGGTTTGTAAAGCAAAACTCTTTGGCTTTATCAAAATTTTTACTGCCTTGTCCTTGCACACAATAGCATAAAATCGTCCATGGCGATCCGGCAAAACCAATTAAAGGAATTTCATCATTAAGTTTTTCTTTTGTCGCCTTTATCGCATCGTAAACATAATTAAGACTTTCCTTAACATCTGGTATAATTACATTATCCACGTCTTTTTGGGTCCGTATAGGATTTGGTAAATAAGGTCCAAAGTTTGGTTTCATTTGAACCTCAATATTCATAGCTTGAGGTATTACCAAAATATCGCAAAATAAAATAGCTGCATCCATACCATATCTGCGAATAGGTTGTACTGTAATTTCGCTTGCTAATTCTGGAGTTTGACAGCGCGTAAAGAAATCATATTTTTCTTTGATTGCCATAAATTCTGGTAAATAGCGACCTGCTTGACGCATCATCCATACTGGTGGACGGTTAACGGTTTCTCCTTTTAATGCTCTTAAAAATAAATCGTTTTTAATCATATTTTAAACGTAATGTTCGTTTACTAATTCAATAACACTTTCTACGGTTGGTACTTTAGCCACTCTTACATCATCAAAATATTTTTTGGCTTCAAGAGCAGTAGTTTCTCCAATGCAAAACGCTATAAATTCACCTTTGTTTTTTTTAATAAAACTTTCAACTGTCGATGGGCTATAAAACATAACACTTTCAACCGTATCATCAACTTTCACTCCGTCATATTTGGTCTGATAGGCTTCTATTTCATTAACTTTTATATGATTTTCTGCTAAAACATTAGGTAAAGCATCTAACCGAATATCGCTACAAAAGTAAGTTGCTTCTGAACCATCTATATATTCTACTAAATATTCAGCTAACTTTTTTGCATTCTTTTCAGAATGGGTCACCTTTCCAATTTTGTTTTCTATAAGGCGTTTTGTCCTGCGGCCTACACAGTAAATATTTTTAAACTGTAACTCAATGGCAGAGTAATTAGTGGTTAAAGATTCTACTGCATTTTTACTTGTAATGATAACATTCTTTAACTCATTTTTTAATAAACGTGGCGGAATTCTATTCAAACTTATTTTAACAAAATCCGTGCTTTCTGCCACTACTTTTTCATGAAATAATAAGCGTTGACCTTCTGTAAATGATTTAGTCGAAAACACGTTTATTTTTTTACTTGAATTTTTAATGTTGTCCATTAATCGTTTACCGCCTCGTTCAATAATAAAATCGGCGCAATATTGTGCTATATCGTGATGTTCTCCCAATTTTTTAACTCGAGTTACATCAATTCTTTTTGAACCATCAGGACTTAATAAAACACCCTTAAAATTAATTTCCTCGTTTTTTATGTAAGCTAAGGCCCCAATAGGTGCAGTACATCCTCCTTCTAGCTTGCTTAAAAAATCGCGTTCAATTGTAGTACAAATTTCGGTTTCTTCATGGTTTAATTCGGCGCATGCGCTTTTAACAAATTCATCATCTTCTAAAGCAGTAATCATAATAGCGCCTTGAGCTGGCGCAGGAATCATCCAATCTAAATTTACAGCTTCTTCCGGTCGTATTCCTATACGTCCAATACCGGCAGCTGCAAAAATAGCGCCGTTCCAATCTTCATGATCGTTTAGTTTTTGTAACCGTGAATTTACATTACCTCGTAAATCAACAATAGTATGTGTAGGAAATCGGTTTAACCATTGTGCGCGTCTCCTTAAACTGCCTGTGGCTATTATGGCGTTTTTTGCACCTAAAAACTCTTCATTGTCATTAAAAATAAGTGTGTCATTAACATTGCCTCGTTTTATAACTGCGGCTTGTATAATGCCTTTTGGCAATACAGTGGGCACATCTTTCAAAGAATGAACAGCAATATCAATATCATGATTTAACATGGCGATGTCCAAAGTTCTTGTAAAAATCCCAGTAATTCCTATTTCGTAAAGAGGCTTATCTAATACTAAATCCCCTGTAGATTTTACAGGGACTATTTCAGTTTTATGACCTAAATTTTCGAGTTGGTTTTGTACTATTTTGGCTTGCCATAGTGCTAATTCACTATCACGTGTACCAATTCTTATGGTTTTAGACATTTTTTTTTGAAGGTTCTAAAAGGAACACTTTTTTAATAAGTTCTAAACTTTCGTCTGTAGAAACATTATCATCTTTTAAATGATGCGCAAAATGATTGGTTATTTTTTGAATAATATTATTACTTATTAATTCGGCTTGCACTTCGTTAAAGTCAGACAATTTTTTACGTTGTGTATCCAATTCTGCCGTAGCAAAATCATTTAATTTATGTTTCAAGGCTTTAATTGTAGGAGCAAATTTTCTTGTTTCAAGCCAATTATTAAATTCACTCTTTACTTCTTTAATTATTGCTTCTGCGGAAGGGATATGTTGCTTTCTAGCCTCTAAAGTTTTATCTGTTATCTTCGATAAATCATCTAAATGAATTAAAGAGATATGCTCTAAATCGTCAACGTTTTCATTGACGTTTTTAGGAATAGATAAATCTAATATTAAAAGCGATTTATTTGTTTGTATAATATGTTTATCAATAGTTGGGCGTTGTGCGCCTGTAGCCACAATTAAAATATCCGACTTACTAATTTCTTCTTGTAAATTGGCGTAATCTTTTACTAATAAATTAAATTTTCCGGCAATTTGTTCTGCCTTTCCTTTAGTTCTATTTATTAAAGTAATATGCTCATTTTTAGTGTGTTTTACAAGATTTTCACAGGTGTTTCTTCCTATTTTTCCGGTTCCAAAAAGTAAAATATTCTTATCGGATACATTCTCGACAGTATTAAGAATATATTGAACAGACGCGAAAGAGACTGAAGTCGCACCAGATGAAATATTAGTTTCAGTTTTTATACGCTTGCTTGCTTGAATAACGGCATTTACCAACCGTTCTGTAAAGTGATTTAATAAACCGTGTTTTCTTGAAAGTTTGGTACTAATTTTTAATTGACTAATAATTTCAAAATCGCCCAGAATTTGGCTATCTAATCCAGAGCCAACTCGAAACATGTGCGCAATAGCATCTTTGTTTTTATAAATATAAGCCACTTTTTGAAATTCTTCAACGGTACCGCGTGTGTTGTCGCATAGCAATTGAATAAGCTCAAAAGGATGTTGTGCAAAACCATAAATCTCGGTTCTGTTGCAAGTAGAAGTTATAACTAAACTTTCAATATTATTTTCTTTGGCTTGATTTATCAATGCTAATTTAGAATCGTCGTCTAAACTAAAGTGCCCTCTAATATCAGCATCGGCTTTTTTGTAACTTAAACCAATGGCATAAAAGTAATTACTTTTAGAAATGTTGTACTTCTGCATGCTAATACCTGAAAAATAATTTGGAACAAAAATATACCGATGATTATTAAAAAAGTAACGCTCAAAGAACTTTAAGTATCGTTTGTGGTTTTTTAATGTTATTTTTTCTAAATATATGATAAATGTCTTACTTTTGCTGTAAAATCAAGGGTTTTCGTTATAATAATTTAGAATCAATCTAAATAAAAAAAATATGAATCAAGAATCGTCATATAAAAAAAGTGTCGCTAAAAGTACTTTTGATGAAACAAAAGTTGATGATGGTGTTTTGGTGCTAGTTTTTAAAAACGATAAAAGTATAACTCAAAGTATTGAAAAAGATATAGATAGCGACTACATTCAATTTCATTTTTGCGTAAAGGGTTCGAGCTTATTTGTTTTTAACGACGGAAGATATACCTTAAATATTGTAGAAGAAAATTCCTTGTTACTGTATAATCCGCAACGCGATTTACCAATAAATCTTCAAGTTGAACCAAATTCATGGATGGTTTCCATTTTAATTTCAATAAAAAAATTTCATGGTCTATTCTCACAAGAAGCAGGTTATATTACGTTTTTAAGTGAAGATAATAAAGACAAAAAGTATTATAAAGATGGAATAATTTCCCCGTCAATGGCTATTGTTTTAAATCAGCTAATAAATTACAATTTAAACCAATCTATTAAATCACTTTATTTTAAAGGAAAGGCTTACGAGTTAATGAGTTTATATTTTAACAAAAGTGAAGATGCTAATATTGAGCAATGTCCGTTTTTAGTGGATGAAACTAATGTTATTAAAATTAGAAAAGCAAAAGATATTATTATTTCAAGAATGGCTGAACCACCTAGTTTACAAGAATTGGCGGACGAAATAGGATTGAGTCTTAAAAAATTAAAAGAGGGTTTTAAACAAATTTATGGCGATTCTGTTTTTAGTTTTTTGTTTGATTATAAAATGGAAATAGCCAGAAAAATACTAGAAGCAGGCCACGATAATGTTAATGAAGTAGGGCTGAAAGTAGGATATAGTACTTCAAGTCATTTTATTGCGGCTTTTAAAAAAAAGTATGGTACCACTCCTAAAAAGTATGTTATGTCGCTTAACTAAATGCAAAAAAGCAAGCATCCTATGAAATATTTATCTCCAGAAATTGAAGCACTATCTCGGCTTAAAAACACAAAATCGTTAGTTCGATCTAATGTATCATGTGGTATTTTTCAAGATTGTGATTATACAGAGGAAAGGCCAAAACTATACCATGAACAAAAAATTGATAACAATAAAAAATTATTTTGAACAAGGCTAATATTTAATATAAACTCATGACATTAAAAACGTGTATTTGCTTATTATATGTAATGGTATCACCGTTATTTATCGTCGGTCAAGATATTCAAATAGAAATATCGAATGAGGATAATTACACTGTTTTTATGACTAGTATGCATCGCGCTTATTTGAATACCATTGAAAGTCAATCAGAAAATATAAAAAGGGAACTTAAAAATTTACACACTAGAGCAAATTATAGAGTAGGAAGTGGGTTTAGCAATACTTTTTTTAAAATGGTTTTATCCGAGAAAAAAGAAGATATATTTAAAGCTGAACGACAGATAAATTTAAAAATAGTTTATAATATTAACGAAACCGGCAACACGGTGTTTTCATGTGCTTTATATTTTCCAAAAGAACATGTTTATTTAAGTGGTTCAGAAATTCAAGCCGTACTTGTTGAAGCAATGAACCATAAATTTGATTTTATAAATAAACCTAAAAATGAGAGCACATTTTATTATACTGTAAATAGCTCTTTATATAACGAAATTTAAAAAGTATTGGAAAAAGCATTTATGAAAAAAGGTATTTTATTAGTAAATCTGGGGTCTCCAGATAGTCCAACTCCAAAAGATGTAAAAAAATATCTAGGTGAATTTTTAATGGATGAGCGTGTTATAGATATTCCACTTGTTGCTAGAACAGCATTAGTTAAGGGAATTATCTTAAATACGCGTCCAAAACAATCTGCCGCCGCTTACAAAAAAATATGGTGGGACGAAGGGTCTCCGTTAATTGTATTATCCGAAAGACTGCAAAAAAAGCTACAACAACAAGTTGACTATCCGGTAGCACTCGCCATGCGCTATGGGAGTATGACAATAAAAAAAGGACTTCAAGAGTTAGTAGATCAAGCAGTTGATGAGGTGTTATTGTTTCCACTTTATCCGCAGTTCGCTATGGCAACGACTGAAACAATTACGGTTTTGGCTGAAGAGCTTCGCCAACAGTTTTTCCCTAACTTAAAAATAGAATCGGTTCCCGCATTTTATAATAAGCCAGATTATATTGAAGTACTTTCAAAATCTGTAAAAACACATTTAGAAGATAATAATTACGAGCATTTATTGTTCTCATATCACGGTGTTCCTGAACGCCATATTCGTAAAAGCGATATTACAAAATCGCATTGTAAAATTGACGGTAGTTGCTGTATTACACCAAGTAAAGCACATGAATTTTGTTACAGACATCAATGTTTAGAAGTAACACGTTTGGTTGCCGAAGCTTTGCAACTAAAAGAAGGCACTTATTCCACTTCGTTTCAATCGCGTTTAGGTTTCGATCCGTGGTTACAACCTTACACTGATAGAACAATCGAACGCTTAGGTAAAAAGGGCATCAAAAACATGGCCATCGTTACACCAGCCTTTGTGAGTGATTGTTTGGAAACTCTAGAAGAAATAGCTATGGAAGGTCAAGAAATATTTCATGAAATGGGCGGGAAAGAGTTTACAACAGTGCCCTGTTTAAACGATAATGATGATTGGGTGGCTTTATTAGCAAAATGGATAAATAAATGGGCAAAAACATCAGTTGAAGTTGTTTAGAATATGGAATATTACAATTATATAAAATCACTTCATCTTATTTTTGTAATTACCTGGTTTGCAGGTTTATTTTATATACCTCGATTATTTGTGTATCAAATAGAAGCCTTTCATGAGCCATCACCAGATAGAGAAATTTTGGGCAAACAACTTAAATTAATGGCAAAACGCCTTTGGTTTATTATTACTTGGCCGTCTGCTATTTTAGCAACACTATTTGCTATTTGGTTACTTGTTTTGCAGCCTTTTTGGCTACAACAACCATGGATGCATGTTAAATTAGCATTCGTTATTTTGCTCTTTATTTATCATTTAAAAACGCATCAGTTTTATAATCAACTACAAAACGATATTGTAAATAAAACATCAAATTTTATGCGTATTTGGAACGAAGGTGCAACATTCATCTTATTCGCTGTGGTGTTTTTAGTAGTTCTAAAAAGCGCCATCAACTGGGTTTGGGGTATTGTTGGCATTATTATTTTAGGTGTTCTTATTATGGTTGGTTTCAAAATTTACAAGCGAATTCGAGATAAAAACCATGATGTTTAATAATTAGGGCGTTACCCTATCGGGTCGGGCTATCCGCTTCAATCTTTTTATCGTACCTCAAAAAAGGATTTACACTTCTATCCCTAACGTAAACTATTTTTCTGAAGTTTCGGTTTGTAGGTTTATTTTTAAATATCCTTTAGGGTCTTTGGTGTGATAATTGCTATATTTATTGCATTATAAATTTCAATGAATTTAAAGAAACTTTCGCTTCGCACACGTATTTTTTTAGCTATGATATTTCTGGTATTATTAGCATCAATACTTATTTCGGCGGTGGCAATATATCAATATAAAGAGCAAAGCGAAGATTACCACAAAGGACGATTAGAACGAAAAGAAGAGAATATTCAAACCCATTTAAAGCGTGTATTAAATGGCAGACAAAATACATGGGAAGTAAAAACAGAAAACATTCCTTTAATATTTAAAGAAGAAATTTATAATGTTGCCGATATACACAAACTTCAAATCAATTTATACGATTTAGAAGGCAATTTACTTATTTCATCAAAAGCGGGTTTGCAAAATTTTGCAGCCGAAAAGTGCTTAAACGCTGAGATTTTAAACGCCATATCGAATACTGCGGTACACAGATTTGTGGATAAACATCAAGAAAATGGTGAAACATTTCAATCTTCATATACCATAATTACAGATCAAAGATCGAAATCTATAGCTATTTTAAATTTACCTTATTTAGAGAAGGATGATTTTCTAAATAAAGAACTTCAAGAGTTTTTAAAGCGTATTGGTTTTGCATTTATGTTTGTATTGTTAATGGCAATTGCAATTGCTTTTTTATTATCAAAATATATCACAAAGTCATTAAAAACTATAAGTGATAAAATAAACACCACAAGACTTGAAAAGCGAAATGAAAAAATTAATGTCGATACTACAAGCGAGGAGATTTCCACTTTGGTAAATTCCTATAATAGTATGATTGATGAGCTTGAAGAAAGTGCAGTGCAATTAGCAAAAAGCGAACGCGAACAAGCTTGGAGAGAAATGGCGAAACAAGTGGCACACGAAATTAAAAACCCATTAACGCCAATGCGTTTAACAGTTCAAAATTTTCAACGCAAGTTTAATCCTGATGATGATAATATACGTTTAAAAGTAGATGAATATAGCAAAACACTTATTCAGCAAATAGATACTATGAGTTCAATCGCTTCGGCATTTTCAAACTTTGCAAAAATGCCGGCGCAACAAAATGAAACACTTAATGTTGTAAAAATTGTAAAATTAGCACTGGATATTTTTAATGAAGATTATTTAGTTTTTAAAGCGAGTAAAGAAGAAATTATTGCAAAATTTGATAGAACACAACTAATACGTGTTGTAACCAATTTGGTTAAAAACGGTATACAATCTATTCCAGAATCACAAACACCAAAAATTGTTGTTAGTGTAAATGACGATGCAAACAATGTAATTATTATCATTTCTGATAATGGCTCAGGAATATCCGATGAAAATATAGAAAAAGTATTCGAACCCAAGTTCACTACAAAAACCAGCGGAATGGGGCTCGGATTGGCAATGGTAAAAAATATTGTTGAAACTTATAAAGGCTCAATAAAATTTGAGTCTCAAAAAGATATTGGTACTACATTTAAAGTAACATTTCCAAAAGAGAATTAACCATCTATGAGACTGCTCTTTTTCATTGTAGGATTTTTTATTTTTAGCAATGCGTTTGCACAATCTGGCGTGTATATAAATGAACCTAAAAATTCTGATGGAACAAAAATAAAGTGGACATTAACACTGGAAAAAGACGGCACATTTTTATATCATTTTTTAAGAGACCTCTCAGCTATTTCAAAAGCGAATACAGAAGAAAATTATTATGGTAAAGGAGCTTGGGTTTTAGAAGGAAAGTCAGTTATTTTATTGTCTAAGAAAGAAGATGAATTAAAAGGACAATATTCTTTAAATTTAAACAATTCCAAAGCCAGATATATAACTAAATCTCCTAGAGACAAATCAGATAAAGTTATAAAAACGGCTTTACGTTTTTACGAATCAGAGACCTTTCACATCAAAGGATTAGAACTATTTAAAGAATAAAAAACATGAAATACAACAACATACTTTCGCAAGAAAATAATGGAATCACAATCATAACAATAAACCGTCCAAACAAATTAAACGCCCTTAATAAGGCGACAATTGAAGAGTTGCATGAAGCATTTGATGTTGCTGATAAAGACAAAAACACTAAAGTTATAATACTTACGGGCAGTGAAGAAAAGGCCTTTGTTGCTGGTGCAGATATTAGTGAGTTTGCAAATTTTACAGTTAAAAATGGTGGTAAATTAGCAGCAAAAGGACAAAAACTTGTATTCGATTTTATTGAAAATTTATCAACTCCAGTTATTGCTGCGGTAAACGGTTTTGCACTTGGCGGCGGATTAGAATTGGCTATGGCCTGCCATTTTAGAGTAGCCAGCGATAATGCTAAACTTGGTTTACCAGAAGTTTCTTTAGGTGTTATTCCTGGTTATGGTGGTACGCAGCGTTTACCTCAATTAGTTGGTAAAGGACGCGCTATGGAAATGATAATGACCGCAGGCATGATAGATGCTAACCAAGCACTGGCTTACGGATTGGTAAATCACGTAACTACACAAGATGAGTTATTACCGCTGTGCGAAAAAATAGCTTCTAAAATAATGCGAAATTCGCCCGTTGCAATAGCAAGTGCAATAAACGCCATAAATGCTAATTATAAAGATGGTGTAAACGGGTTTGAAATAGAAATTAAGGAATTTGGAAACAGTTTTGGCACCGAAGATTTTAAAGAAGGCACTTCAGCATTTTTACAAAAACGTAAGGCAGATTTTCCTGGGAAATAGTAACAAAACGACATATTTTATAATAAAAAAAGTGGGTCAATTCGACCCACTTTCATGTTTTAATAAACTACTCTTTTTATTAAATGTTTTTTACATATGTCCTATCTTCCGACGTAACTATAACTTTATAACTTCCTTCTTCTAATCCAGTTAATTTAAATGCTTTTTTATAATCCATAGTATTTTCAACTGTTTCAGAGTACTTTAATTCAGATTCACCAGAGTTTACATAGTAAATAGCTACGGTTAAAGGCGTTTCATTTAAGGTAAGCTTTGAAATATATAGCACATCTTCTTTAACTTTAAAGTAAGGCTTAAATATTGTTTTACCTTTTTCTTTGTTAAAAATAACAGTGTTAGATTTTACACTAAATGGAATCGTAATTATTTCTAAATCTTTATTTAGTTCAAAAAGATACGCACCATCTGTAAATGCAGTTAAATCAAATCCTTTGCTATAAATTCCAGTTTTCTGAATTATTTCTTTATATAAAATCACTCCGTTATCATCTATAATAGATAATAGGTTTCCTGCTTTAACATTTTTTAATGTAAGAGCGGTTTTTTTCACATCATTTTTAATAGTAAAAAATGAGGTTTCCTTTGCGAAACTTAACGAGGCAGCAAACATTGTTACCATTAAGATTCCTTTTTTCGAATTTTTAATTACGTTTTTCATGATTTGGTTTTTATTAACGTTCAACACTGCAAATATAGAATAGTAATAAAGCTTGTAAAACATTGGTATTGATTGATTTATGTGTTATTTTATCTATTAAATTAATATAGAATAGCTGTGGGTAAAAAGAGTGTAATTTTTAAAATAAAAGATTTTTTCAAAAAATAGTAACAAAAAAAGTGAGCCACCACAGCTCACTTTTACCAACTAAACTAAATAAGACATTAAACTAATTAATGAATGCTGTTTCTCTAATAAAAGAGTGATAATTATTTTTTTACTTTTTCACAGTTTTGTTATACTTCTTTTTTGACCAATCTGAGTTGGTATAAATCATTTGATTAGGATTAACATTGTATACATCGTATAACGTATAATATTTCCAGTACGCTTTAAAAAAGCTTGATACCAAATTAATTAATTTTGTTATTACTTTTTCTGTTGTATCGGCTATTAACATCATAATCCTATACAGACTAAAATATTTATAGTTCGATTTATTGATATTTTGGGACAAAAACATAATAAATTAAATTTTAAAATTATTCAAGTACAAAATTAGAGCAAAACACGCCATAGAAAAACATCCATTTTAATCAATTTATATTCTAAATTAACTGTTAAATAATTATTAACTCTATGTTAAGTTAAAATAACACATATTTATGATAATTGAATATATAATGTATGCATAATATATAGTAAATTTGTATCAAAATGGAATTACTATGATTAATAAAAAACCTACTTTAGAAAAGCTTTCCCCAAGTTTTGGTAGTTCGTTGTTAATAAAACAGCATATCGAAAAGGCAGATAAAAACTATGCGTTTTGGCATTTTCATCCTGAATTGGAGCTCGTTTATGTAAATAAAGGCGAAGGGAAAACACATATTGGCAACCATCTTTCATATTTTAATAATAGTCAACTTATATTAATTGGTGCAAATTTACCACACAATGGGTTTGCTGATAGACTTACAGCCAATGGAACTGAAACAACAGTGCAATTTAAATCTGAATTTTTAGGAAATGATTTTATTAATATTCCTGAAATGGCTAAAGTTTCAGCTTTGTTTGGCCTTGCGAAGAAAGGAATTAAGTTTGGTATTGAAACAAAATCCATAGTTGGTCCGAAAATAAATAAACTATTAGATTATTCTGGATTAGAACGTGTATTAAAATTTTTAGAAATTTTAAATATTTTGGCTAAAACAGAAGATTATACCTTATTAAATGCTGATGGTATCGCACTTCAAACTAGCCCACAAGACAACGATAAAATAAATATTATATATAAATATGTTAATGCTAATTTTCAGGAGCATATTACTTTAGATGAGATTGCAGACAAAGTAAGTATGACTGTTCCAGCGTTTTGTAGATATTTTAAGAAAACTACAGGAAGAACATTTACACAATTAGTTAATGAATATAGGGTAGTACATGCCACAAAACTACTGAATGAGAGCAATATGAGTATCGCCGATATTTGTTTTGAATGCGGATTTAATAATTTCTCACACTTCAATAAACAGTTTAATGAGGTAACAGGAAAAAGTGCTTCAAACTACAGAAAGGAAATCAAACAAATTATTCAATAAAAATTAAAAGAAATGATTGATAAAATTAACGAAGCTTTAAAATATTATACTTATAAGAAGCAAGGAATAATGAATTTTATTAACGGTAATGACGGATTAACTGTTGAGGAAATTATTGAAAATGCTGAGGAACTTTCTATTTTAGAATATAAAATTACCGCATTACAAGTTGCTTTAGAGAATTAATATTAAAAATCTAACTTAATAAAACAATTACTTTTCACCTTTCCATTCACTATAAAACTGATCTAAGAAACTTAACATAAAAGAATGCCTTTGATTAGCGATTTTCTTTCCAGTTTTAGTATTCATTCGATCTTTTAAAAGGAGTAATTTTTCATAAAAATGATTAATTGTAGGAGCTGTAGAATTTTTATATTCAGCTTTGGTCATATTAAGGTTTGGTTTTATATCAGGATTGTATAGCGGCCTGTTTATAAATCCACCATAATTAAAGCAGCGCGCAATCCCTATGGCACCAATTGCATCTAATCGATCCGCATCTTGTATAACGTCTAATTCGGGGGATGTAAATTTCTGAGTTATATTTCCGCCTTTAAAAGATATATTTTCTATAATATTAACAACATGTTCTATTATTGATGAATCTACATTTAGATTAAATAGAAACTCTCTTCCCATTCTAGGACCAACAGATTCATCACCATTATAAAACTTACTGTCCGCAATATCATGTAATAAAGCCCCAAGAGAAACAACAAATAAATCTACATCTTCATTTTTTGATATTAGTAAGGCATTATTATATACTCTTAAGGTGTGAAACCAATCGTGTCCACCTTCGGCGCCATCAAGCGTTTTCTCCACAAAAGCTTTGGTTTTATTTATTACGTCGTCTGTTGTATGCATGGGCTAAAAATAAAAATTCCTTTCGGTTAAGAGAGGAATTTATTTAAAATTTAAAATACTATAAAGTTTATTTTATAATAGCAGGTTCAACCCATTTAAACTGAAATGAGTTTTCTGGTATTTTAATTCGTTCGGATAAACGATACATTCTTGTAGGGAGTTTCATTAAATAATCCCTAGCTTTTTCGGCTTCATCGGATAGCCCACTAATTTTATCAATTTCCCAACGTTTAATGAGTTTGTCCAAAATATCTACATAATCGTTTGATGTATAAACCCCAATGCGTTGTGCAGTGTTTGAAAATTCTTCAAATGCAGTTCCTAATTTATCTCCAGATTCTCTTAAAAAATGTGCTGGCATAGCAATTTTCATTTTCATCATATCGTAAAAAGCCATCATCATTTGGCTAGGATCAACTTTAAAAATACGCTCAACAAACTCTGCGTAAGCATGGTGGTGCCGCATCTCATCACCTGAAATAATCTGACACATTTTGGCTAGCTGTTTATTACCTTTCTTTTTGGCTATTTTAGCAACTCGATTATGAGAAACATAAGTCGCCAACTCTTGAAAACTGGTATATACAAAGTTTTTATAAGGATCTCTACCTGTGCCAATATCAAAACCATCTGCAATTAGATACTGCGTAGTTTTTTCAATTTCACGCATATTCACCCGCCCTGATAGGTATAGGTATTTGTTTAGTACATCACCGTGTCGGTTCTCTTCCCCAGTCCAATGGCGTACCCATTTACCCCAGCTATTTTCTTTATCAACTTGGTCTACACCTTCAACATCCATAAGCCACGACTCGTAAGTTGGCAGGGCTTCTTCTGTTATCATATCACCCACTAAAACCACCCAGAAATCATAAGGTAATTCTTTTGAAAGTTCACGTATTTCGCGCACTTCTTCAAAAAAAGAATCACTTTCAGAATTCGGTAAAAAATCTGTTGGTTGCCATATGCTTTCTATAGGAATAAGATATTTCTCTATAAGAGATTCAACATCTTTTTCTAGAAACTGCATCACTTCTAATCTGACATTTTTTAACGACATAATTAGTATATTTAGGGGTGTATATGCTGCTTTATAGTGGTTTCAATACTATTAATAAGCTCTTGCTTATTTACAAAGGTAGCTAATTTTATAGGTTTGTGAACCGTAAATATTAAGTGGGTACCTAGTCCCATTGGAAATTTACCGTATTTTAATGTTTTCCATGAATTATTTATCGAAATTGGGACAATTAATGCCGATGGTATTTTTTTAAATAAAATATTTAATCCTTTTGTTTGAAATGGTTTGGGCACGCCATTTTTACTTCGAGTACCTTCTGGAAAAATTACAGCGGCACGTTTAGTTTTTTCAATATATTCTCCAAACTCCATAAGTGCTGGCAGGGATTGACGA
Source organism: Flaviramulus sp. (assembly GCF_013001275.1). Classification (GTDB taxonomy): domain Bacteria; phylum Bacteroidota; class Bacteroidia; order Flavobacteriales; family Flavobacteriaceae; genus JABDMV01. Next base: position 17,551 of record NZ_JABDMV010000050.1, on the reverse strand, counting down.
GGATTTTTTCTGTCTATCAAAACAGAACCACCATGACGTAAATTATAAGATACACTTGGGAGTCCTTTACCTAATTCAATTTTACTAATAAATTTAGGGTGATGTTTACGCATATACCACATAATTGGCGGTATGTCTTGCATACTTTGATGGTTGGCTATAATAATAAGGGGTTGGTCGGTATCTATTTGGTGTGGGTTGTTGAATGTGTATCTTGTACCTAAAACATTCATACAGCGCATAAGAAAAAATTGTAATATATCAACACTTTTTTTAAGTGCAGGATACCCAAATACATTATTACAAATCCATTGTATTGGATGAAATATTAGTAGGGTTAATACAAAACATAAATAATAAATAATGCTTAATGGGTAGGATATTAATTTTTGCATATTGTAAAAATAAAAAAACCACCTTTTAATACATCGCAACGCAGGTGTTATTTTCACAGGTTACACTTTCTGGTGGTGTTGCAAACGCACAATCAGAAACTACATTCCAAGTTGTATTGTAAATGGCTTCTTTTCGGTTATAACCTTCAACTAAGCTTTCAAGTAGCTCAGTGTCAATAGAAGTAGAATAAACCAAATAACCCCAAGGGCCACCACAAGGCTTTGCACCAAAAGCAATAAATTTACATTCAAAAGTATCATCACAAATAGCAGTAGTGGCTAAATTTTCTATTTCAGCTTTTAGTGTAGTTAGTTCCTGTTGTTCAACTTCTTGGTTAAATGGCGCAATATCGTCCTCACATTGTGTGGAAAATAATAATACACATAGCGGCGCTAAAAAATATTTGAATATTGATTTATTCATCTTATTAATAGATGTGATAATTTTTAAATGGTTGCGTATAAAAATAAAAAAACCACGAATAAATCGTGGTCTTGAAATTTTTTTATTTAAAAGAATTTTATCTTAACAATGCTCATTAAAAGCATCAACAAGGTTTTCTGCAATTAATTCTGCAGGACGACCTTCAATATGATGACGTTCTAGCATGTGAACTAATTCGCCATTTTTAAACAATGCCATACTTGGTGAGCTAGGAGGAAATGGAACCATAAAACCGCGAGCGGCATCAACAGCTTCTTTATCAACTCCGGCAAATACCGTAACAATATGGTCTGGGCGTTTTGCGTTTTGTAAACTCATTCTTGCACCTGGGCGTGCATTGGCTGCTGCACAACCACAAACCGAATTTACTACAACTAGTGTAGTACCTTCTTTTGCTAAAGCAGTATCAACGGCCTCGGCAGTATGTAATTCTTCAAAACCAACTTTCGTTAAATCTTCACGCATTGGTTTTACTAATTCTGCTGGATACATATTTTTAAATTTTAATAATTAACTTTTTATAGACCACAAAGATACCAATTGTGTAACAATTACCTCCTGCAATCAACTAACAAATATTATATTTGACGATAAATAAACTTTATACTTACATGAGTTTTTCAAAATGGATAGGTGGTGCTTTAGGATGGTCGTTTGGTGGGCCAATTGGAGCTATAATTGGTTTAGCTTTAGGAAGTTTGATAGATTCTATGTCAAACGGAGATAACGGGCCGTTTATAAACACTGGTGAGACGCAACGTGGGAGAAGACCTATGTACGGTTCTAGGTCGCGACAACGCCCACAAACCCAATCGGGTGATTTCGAAGTTAGCCTTTTAATATTGGCATCAGTTATTATTAAAGCAGATGGCAAACAAGAGAAAAGTGAATTAGATTTTGTTCGGCAACAATTTGTAAATATGTATGGCAAAGAGCGTGCAAATCACGCTTTTAGGCTGTTTAAAAAAATTAGTAATCAACCAGTTTCTGTGAGACCTGTGTGTTTACAGATTCGACAAATGATGGACCATCCATCACGATTACAGCTTATTCATTTTTTATTTGGTATTGCAAAAGCAGATGGCATGGTAACCAGAGATGAAGAGGAAAAAATTAGCTCGATGGCTGGCTATTTAGGTATTAACATCCGTGATTACGAAAGTATTAAAGCTATGTTTTATAATAGTAGCGACAATGCATATAAAATATTAGAGATAAATAAAAATGCTAGTGTTGATGAAATTAAAAAAGCATATCGTAAAATGGCTAAAAAATACCATCCGGATAAAGTGATTCACTTAGGTAAAGAACATCAAAATGGTGCCGAAGAGAAATTCAGGCAAGTTCAAGCTGCTTACGAGCAAATACAAAAAGAACGTAAGTTTTAAGTTGGTTCTTTTTATTAATTTCTTAGAGTTTTTTAAATTTATATCATGAAAAATATCTTTGAACGAGAAGTAACCAACAACCTTATTACAAGAATTGAAAAATTAGATGCTTATGCTAAACCACAATGGGGGAAAATGAGTGTTGACCAAATGTTGGCACATTGTAATGTGACTTATGAGATGATTTATGATGCTAAACACCCAAAACCCAATAAATTTAAAACATGGATGTTAAAAGCAGTAGTAAAACCATTTGTTGTTAGTGAGAAGCCATATAAGAAAAACGGTAGAACTGCTCCAGAATTTGTTATCGCTACATCTAAAAATTTTGTAGAAGAAAAAGCAAGATTAATAGATTATTTAGAGAAGACACAAGCATTAGGCACAAAATATTTTGATAATAAGCCTTCGCATTCGTTTGGAAAACTAACCGCAACAGAATGGAATAATTTATTTTACAAACACTTAGACCATCATTTAAATCAGTTTGGAGTTTAATAAAAAACCAGCTAAACAAAAATGAATAGCTGGTTTAAAATGTTATGATAAATAATTATTATTTACTCATATAAGTTCTGCTGTTTTCTCCTTTTTCAAAAATCATAACTAGTTTATTATCAGCATTAAAATATAATGTTGTTAATTCCCAGCCTTCACTTTTTGAAGATTCCAATAGACATTTACGTACGTCCGGGTTGATTAAATCTAAGTTTGAATTGATTGTATCATCAGCTTTTACATCAATAGCAAACAAAAGGATCATTGCAATTAATAGTAATTGTAATTTTTTCATTTTCTGAGGGGTATATAGATTATTAATATTCGATTGCAAGATTACGCCAAATTTTAATAATTCCAAAAAAAATAGTTGGAGAGCCTTATTGTTCGATAAATTAACGGTATAGCTCACAAAAAGCTTAACAATTAGGAAAAAAACCTATGTGAATTAAAGCATTTAAAAGTCTTATTTTGTATTTATTTACTGAAATATGATTGAAGATTGCTCACTGTTTACTTCTAACTGAATTGTTCTTCCCATAATTAAAGCGCGATTATCTTTCTCATGACCCGCTGGCATATTAAAGGCGATAGGGAAATTATAATCGGAAAAAGCATCTAAAATAAGCTGTTCTATAGAAGTTCCCCAAAGCGTGGTGTTTTTTCTAAGTTTAGACATATCACCAACAATTAATCCTTTGCAGTTTTCAAAATAACCAGCACGTTTTAGGCTTTGAAGCATTCGGTCTATATGATATTTGTATTCGCCAATTTCTTCAATAAAAAGTATTTTACCAGAAGTATTAATGCTCGTTTTAGATCCTAACATGGTATGTAACATGGTTAAGTTGCCTCCAACTAATTGTCCAGAAGCATCACCAGTTTTGTTATATTTTGAACCAGTTAATGTGTAACTAAGAGGGTTTCCAAAAACGGCATTTTTTAAAGATGAAATGGTTTCTTCAATAGTGCTTAAATCGTCCTGCAGACTTGTACACATCATAGCATGAATGCTTTCTACACCGTTGTTGTGAATTTGATTATGTAACGCAGTAATATCAGAATACCCAATAACCCATTTAGGGTTTTTGTTAAATTTTGAATAATCTAATTTATCTAAAATTCTAACGGTGCCATATCCACCTCGAGCACACCAAATGGCACGAATGCTAGGATCATCTAAAGCATTTTGAAAATCTTCACATCTATCATTATCTGTTCCTGCAAAATGATTTGCTTTACTAAATACATGTTTTCCAACAACAGGGTTAAGCCCCCAATTTTTAAGTAAAGATTTAGCTTGTTCAACCTCTTTGGTTCTGTTTTTTAAAACCCCAGAAGGAGCAACAATGGCAACAGTATCGCCAGCTTTTAGGTAGGATGGTTGTTTTAAAGTCATGCTTTGTATTTCAGAAGTTTCATTTTGTGCTAAAACGGGTTTTTCGCCGCAGAAAAAAATAACACAAAATAAGCTTGATGTTAGTAGGTGTTTCAACATAATGTAAATGTACATTTTTTTTCTAAATCGAAGTCAAAATGTGTACTTTTACGGCTTTAATAAGATTTAATAATGCCGAAGAGATATACAATTACAACAGCACTTCCTTATACAAACGGACCCATCCATATAGGGCATTTAGCCGGTGTTTACGTACCTGCAGATATTTATGCACGTTATTTACGGTTAACTGGAAACGACGTGGCACTTATAGGTGGTAGTGACGAGCATGGTGTTCCAATTACTATTAAAGCCAAAAAAGAAGGAGTATCGCCTCAAGATATAGTTGATAAATATCACGCAATTATTAAAAAATCTTTTGAAGATTTTGGAATTACTTTCGATAATTATTCACGTACTTCTGCTTCAATTCATCATCAAACCGCTTCAGAATTTTTTAAAACTTTAAATGACAAAGGAGAGTTTATTGAAGAAACGACTGAACAACTTTACGATGAGGAAGCAAATCAGTTTTTAGCGGATCGTTTTGTAACAGGAACATGCCCTAAATGCGGCAATGAAGAAGCCTATGGCGATCAGTGCGAAAAATGTGGGAGTAGCTTGAATGCAACAGACTTAATAAATCCGAAATCTGCATTAACAGGTAATGTTCCCACTTTAAAAGAAACAAAACACTGGTTTTTACCTTTAGATAAGCATGAAGCCTTTTTAAAAGAATGGATTTTAAAAGGCCATAAAAAAGACTGGAAACCTAATGTATACGGACAGGTAAAATCGTGGATTGATGATGGTTTAAGACCCAGAGCTGTAACTCGCGATTTAGATTGGGGAATTCCAGTGCCCGCAGAAGGAGGTGAAGGCAAGGTGCTTTACGTTTGGTTTGATGCACCAATTGGATATATTTCATCAACCATTGAATGGGCTAAGCGAGTTGGAAAAGATTGGGAACCTTATTGGAAACATAAAGACACAAAACTGGTTCATTTTATAGGGAAAGATAACATTGTATTTCACTGCATTATTTTCCCAGCTATGTTAAAGGCTGAAGGCTCTTATATTTTACCAGATAATGTGCCTGCTAACGAGTTTTTAAATTTAGAAGGCAGCAAATTATCTACATCAAAAAATTGGGCAGTTTGGTTGCCTGATTATTTAAAGGAATTTCCTGGTCAGCAAGATGTATTGCGGTACGTTCTTACGGCCAATGCCCCAGAGACAAAGGATAACGATTTTACTTGGAAAGATTTTCAAGCAAGAAATAATAACGAGTTGGTGGCTATTTTTGGAAACTTTATTAATCGCGTAGTAGTTTTAACCAACAAATATTACGAAGGCGTGGTGCCAAAACCATCTGAGTTTTTACAAGTTGACGAAGAAACTTTAGCAACCGTAAAAGCGTATCCAGAAGTAATTGCAAGCTCTATAGAGCGTTATCGTTTCCGAGAGGCTGGGCAAGAATTAATGAATTTAGCACGGTTAGGAAACAAATATTTAGCCGATGCAGAACCGTGGAAAGTTATAAAAGTTGATGAAGATCGAACAAAAACAATTATGTATGTTGCACTTCAAATCGCATCAGCACTAGCCACGTTAAGCGAACCGTTTTTGCCTTTTACATCTGAGAAACTAAAAGGAATTTTGGCTTTCAATAAAAATAGTTGGAGTGATATTTCAACACAAGATATTTTATTGCAAGCAGGACATCAAATAGGGAAGGCAGAACTATTATTTTCTAAAGTTGAAGATGAAACTATTCAATTTCAATTGGATAAATTGGAAGCTAGTAAAAAAGCAAATGAAGCTGAAAATAAAACAACTGAACCGCAAAAAGACATCATAACCTTTGATGATTTTACCAAGTTGGATATTAGAGTTGGAACTATTATTGAAGCCGAAAAAATAGCAAAAACTAAAAAGCTTTTAATTTTAAAAGTTGATACCGGTATTGATATTCGTACAATAGTTTCCGGGATTGCAGAAAGTTTTACAGCTGCAGAAGTGGTTGGAAAAAAGGTTACGGTATTAGTAAATCTTGCGCCTAGAATGTTACGAGGCGTGGAGAGCCAAGGTATGATTTTAATGACTGAAACTGCAGATGGTAATTTGGTTTTTGTTAATCCTGATACTGCTGTTAATAATGGATTGCAGATAAGTTAATTCCTAGATAAATTAATTTTAAAATCTATAGATAACTACCTGTTCATATTTTTCATTTCGTCAATAAATGTATCTAAATCCACACCATTGTTAACCAAAGTTAAGGCTTTGTCAACTATATATTTAACATTTTCAGGATGAAACCCAAGTCCAACCGCAATTTTTCTTAACAATGCCTCTTCGTGATCGCCTTTAATATGATCAACATAAACCATTCTGGATAAATCATATAAGCGCTCCAAGCGTATATCATAAGAATGTGGCGCATTAATAGGATGCGATTTATAATCTTTTAAAATTATTTTATATTCTTCGTCGCTTACATTCAAATTTCTAGCCAATCTCTCTAAAAAAGCTTTTTCTTCAGGCGAAATAATTCCATCATCCATGGCAACACGAACAATGGCAGCAAAATGATCTTCATTACGCTTTTTAAATCCACTATCAAATAAATCTGAAAACGACATTTTAATTGTTTTAATTGCTACAAATATAAATAAATATGTCTGCTATAAGAAAATAAAATAGTTTCTTTTTTAAGGTTAAATATGGTTAGTATTTTAATGTAATTTATAATATTTTAAGTGATGTGAATTAAGGTTATAAGTAATATGAGCAATAGTTTACATAAAATAATGGAATACGTTAATTTTAGTAAGGCTTATGAATAAATGCGACTATTAATATAAACCAGTTCTAATGTGTTCAAAGTTCTTTATTTTTTTAGTGGCCTTTGTGTTCCTTATAAAGAGTAATGCACAAACATGTTGTTCTGGAGGCATACCACTTTCAAATAATCTAGGATTACCTATTTATGAAAAAGGAACTATTCAAGTTGGATTATCGTATGATTATAATAATTTAAATACACTTAATGAAGGCACAAGTAAATTAAATGATAATTCTAGATTACGAGTAACACATTCTATTCTAATAAATTCTAGTTATTCTATTACGAACAATTTTTCAGCAGAAGGCTTGTTTACTTGGGTTAACCAAAGAAGAATAATCACCCAATTTGACAATAAAAATTTAGATAATACTTCTGGCGTTGGTGATGCTGTTATTTTGATGAAGTACAACTTTAATAAGGTCTTAGGGCCTTATAGTTCGGTATTGTTAGGTCTGGGCGCAAAACTTCCCTTGGGGTCATCCACTGAGAAAAATAAGCAAGGCATTGTTTTAAATGCAGATTTACAACCAGGGAGTAAAGCTTGGGATATAATTTATTGGCTATCGTCGTCAAAAAGTTTTGATTTTAGACCTTCTTTTATTTTTTCGACAAGATTCACTTATCGTGAGACAGGAACTAACAATTCCTATTTGGAAAATGCATCGTATAAATTTGGAAACGAATTCCAGGTATTTCTGGCATTTTCTGATCAATTTTTACTTTTCAAATCTATAGTTAATCCCAGCGTCACTTTCAAATATAGAAATGCCATAAAAGATAAAATTGATGGATTTGATTTAGATAATACCGGAGGAGATTGGGTATTTATAATTCCCACTTTTTCTGTGGCTATTTCTCCTAATTTTAACTTTTTAATAAAAGCAGAATTACCACTTTATAGTAATGTAGATGGCACCCAATTAACACCAACATATAGACTTACCTCAGGCTTGTTATTTAAAATAAAACCCAGACCAAAATTAGGTCGAATAAATATTTAAGTTATGAAAAAATATGTTTTTTATGTTGTAATCCTTCTATTTATTACATCATGTAATAGTAGTGACGTTGACAATGATTCTGTTCAATCAAACCCCAATAATAATGGTAGTATTCCCTCGAGTGATAATCCTTCAGGTGAAAATTACACAACCTGGTTAATTCCAGTTGCAGAAGTTAGAGATGGTGGTCCAGGAAAAGATGGTATACCATCTATAGATAATCCACAATTTATTATCGCTAACGGAGCAGATTTTTTAAACTCTCATGATTTAGTGGTTGGAATAGTTGATGGAATGGAAGCAAGAGCCTATCCTCATAAAATTTTAAATTGGCATGAAATCGTTAATGATGACATAAATGGCAACGCTGTTACTATAAACTATTGCCCATTAACGGGAACAGCTTTTGGATGGAAAAGTGAATCAAATGGTGTTAAAACAACATTTGGTGTTTCTGGGTTACTTTATAATTCTAATCTGATATTATACGATAGAAATACAGACAGTAATTGGTCTCAAATACGATTGGAATGTGTAAATGGTAAATTAATTTCTGAGAAACCTAAATTAATTAACATAGTAGAAACAACATGGGATATATGGGAAACACTGTATCCTAATTCTAAGGTTTTAAGCGAACAAACTGGATTTTCAAGACAATATGGAGTAAACCCTTACGGGGATTATGCTTTTAATAACGATCGGTTTTTATTTAGGCCATCATATTTAAACAACGACTTACCAAATAAAGAAAGAGTATATGGCATAATAGATGATAATAAATCCAAGGCGTATCAATTTTCAAAATTTAGTTCAGGTAAGGTTATAAAAGATTCATTTAATAACAAAGACTATTTGGTTGTAGGAAACCAAGATATAATTTATGCGTTTGAATTAACGGGAGATTATGTTAATTTAAATTTTGAATATGATTTTAATAGTTCTGTAGGGGTCTTTTTTAAAGATGATGAAGGAAATAAATGGAATATTTTTGGACAGGCTATTGATGGACCTAGAAAAGGAGAAACACTAAAAGGAGCAAAATCTGTTGTCAGCTATTGGTTTGCCTTGGCTGTATTTTATACAGACCCCTTAATTTACCAAGAATAACATTATTATTTATTGTAAAAAAAGTATGGCTAAACTATAGGTTTATTCATATATATTTGCAAAAAAAATGTCTTGAGTAAAACCAAACTCTCGCAAACCTATTCACAGATTTCGCAAACGCAAAATCTGCAAAATATTATTGCCCAATCTCAAAGTAAAATACATTTAAAAGGTCTTGTTGGTTCATCTTTTTCCTTTGTAGTCTCGAGTATTTTTAAACAAGCTGAAAAACCTTTTTTAATTGTTTTTAATGACAAAGAGGAAGCAGCGTTTTTCTTAAATGATTTTGAGCAATTATGTGGCGATAAAGACGTCTTGTTTTATCCCGGAAGTTACAGAAGGCCTTACCAAATAGAAGAAACAGATAATGCGAATGTGCTACTTCGATCCGAGGTTTTAAATCGAATAAACTCTCAAAAAAAACCCGCAATAATTGTAACATATCCAGATGCTCTTTTTGAACAGGTTGTTACCAGAAAAGAGTTAGAGCGTAATACCCTTAAAGTGTCGGTAAACGATAATTTATCAATCGATTTTGTAAACGAAGTACTGTTTGAGTATCAATTTAAGCGTGTAGATTTTGTTACAGAACCCGGTGAGTTTTCAGTGCGTGGTGGGATTGTTGACGTGTTTTCGTTTTCACATGATGAACCCTACAGAATTGAATTTTTTGGCGATGAGGTTGATAGCATTCGGACCTTTGATGTTGAAACGCAACTCTCAATAGAGCAAATTAAAAAAGTAAGTATTATTCCAAATGTTGCTAATAAATTATTGCAAGAAAGCAGGCAGAGTTTTTTAAAATACATAGCACAAAAAACAGTTGTTTGCTTAAAAAATGCCGATTTACTTTTTTCGAGAATAGACGATTTTTATGGGAAAGCTCAAGAAGCATTTAAAGAGCTTTCAGAAAATATTAAACATGCCGAACCTCATGAGCTTTTTTGTAGTTCAACGATATTAAAAAAACAATTATTAGACTTTTCAATTGTTGAGTTTGGTACATCTACAATATTAAGTGAAACATCTGGAAATAGTATTATTTATAATACAACACCGCAACCTTCTTTCAATAAACAATTTAATCTTTTAATTGAAGATTTAAACACTAATTATGATAAGGGTTTTACTAATTATATAGCTTGTGTAAGCGAGCAACAAGCTAAACGTTTTCATGATATTTTTGACGATTCACACCTTGATGTGAAACCTTACAACACAATTATATTATCGCTTCACCAAGGTTTTATAGATCACGATAATAAAATTGTTTGTTATACCGATCATCAAATCTTTGAGCGCTACCATAAATTTCAAATTAAAAATGGTTATGCTAAAAAGCAAGCACTTACTTTAAAGGAACTTACCAACCTTTCAATAGGTGATTATGTAACGCATATCGATCATGGTATTGGGCGTTTTGGAGGTCTGCAAAAAATTGATGTAGAAGGCAAAAAACAGGAGGCTATTAAATTGGTTTATGGGGAGCGCGATGTGTTGTATTTAAGTATTCATTCACTTCATAAAATCACTAAGTTTAATGGTAAAGACGGCAAACCACCAAAAATTTACAAACTTGGAAGTAAGGCTTGGAAAACTTTAAAACAAAAAACAAAGGCGCGAGTAAAACATGTTGCTTTCAACTTAATAAAACTTTACGCGAAACGTAAAACAGAAAAAGGCTTTCAATACAACCCAGATAGTTATTTGCAGCACGAATTAGAAGCATCATTTATTTATGAAGACACACCAGATCAAAGTACCGCCACTGCCGATATTAAAGCGGATATGGAAAGCGAACGTCCAATGGATCGTTTAGTATGCGGCGATGTTGGTTTTGGTAAAACAGAAGTAGCCATTCGTGCGGCTTTTAAAGCTGTTGATAACGGTAAACAAGTAGCGGTTTTGGTGCCAACTACTATATTGGCTTATCAGCATTCAAGAACATTTAAAGAGCGATTAAAAGAGTTCCCTGTAACAGTTGATTATTTAAACCGATTTAGAACTACTAAAGAAAAACGAGAAACTTTAGAGGGCCTAGAAACAGGAAAAGTTGATATTATCATCGGCACACATCAGCTAGTAAATAAAAATGTAAAATTTAAGGATTTAGGGCTTTTAATTGTTGACGAAGAACAAAAATTTGGAGTAGCTGTAAAAGAAAAATTAAAAACCCTTAAGGATAATGTGGACGTTCTTACATTAACTGCAACACCAATTCCGAGAACGCTGCAGTTTAGTTTAATGGCAGCGCGTGATTTATCAGTAATTACTACACCACCACCAAATAGATACCCTATTGAAAGTCATGTGATTCGTTTTAATGAAGAAACCATTCGTGATGCCGTTAGTTATGAAATTGAACGCGGAGGACAAATATTTTTTATTCATAACCGGATTGAAAATATTAAAGAAGTTGCCGGTATGATTCAACGATTAGTACCAGATGCTAAAATTGGAATAGGTCACGGACGCATGGAAGGTAAAAAGCTCGAACAACTTATGCTTGCTTTTATGGATGGTGCATTTGATGTTTTAGTGAGCACTACAATTGTTGAAAGCGGACTTGATGTCCCTAATGCTAATACCATTTTTATAAATAACGCGAATAATTTTGGCTTAAGTGATTTGCATCAAATGCGTGGTCGTGTTGGGCGAAGTAATAAAAAAGCATTCTGTTATTTTATAACACCAGAATATTCTGCGATGACAGATGATGCTAGAAAACGTATCACAGCCCTTGAACAATTTACAGAACTGGGAAGTGGTTTTAATATCGCGATGAAAGATTTGGAAATTCGTGGGGCAGGAGATTTATTGGGCGGCGAACAAAGTGGTTTTATAAATGAAATTGGTTTTGATACTTATCAGAAAATATTAAATGAGGCTATTGAAGAACTTAAGGAAAATGAGTTTAAAGAAATGTATAATGAAAATGATGCCACTAAAGTTTATGTAAAAGATGTTACTATTGATACGGATTTTGAGTTATTATTTCCCGATAGTTACGTTAACAATATAACGGAGCGATTAAATTTATATACCCAATTAAATAATTTAAAAACGGAAAATGAATTGCATACTTTTGAAGGAGAATTAGTTGATCGTTTTGGAGAATTGCCAACAGAAGTGGCAGATTTATTAAACAGCGTGAAGATAAAATGGATTGCAACTAAAATTGGTTTTGAAAAAGTTGTGATGAAACAAGGTAAGTTAATAGGATATTTTATAAACGACCAACAAAGTAATTTTTATCAAAGTGCCAATTTTACAAAGGTGTTACAATTTGTTCAAACGCATCCAAACAATTGCAAAATGAAGGAAAAACAAACTCGTAATGGATTGCGATTAATGTTAACTTTCGATAAAATAAAATCTGTAAATGAAGCATTAAATGCTTTACAACCAATAGTGGCTTAATAATTGTTTTAAATAAAACATAAGTAGTAAAACGAATTCAAACTAATGAAACGCATTTTTATCTTCGCATTTTTAATGCCAACATTTATTATTGCTCAACAATCTATAAAAGGTGTATTTACTCCCGCTGAAGATTACAATGTTGCTATTTTGTATAAGGTGAATCCAACGGTATCTAAATACGTTGCTAATTCTGAAATAAATAAAGATGGAAGTTTTGAGTTTAAATTAGATTCAACGGCAACTAAAGGAATGTATAGGTTAGTATATGCGCTTCCTCAAGAAGACTATAATTTTGATATCATTTACAACGGCAAGGAAAATATAGAGCTCTTATTTAATGCAGAAACAGGTGTAAATTTTATAAAATCTGTCGAGAATAAATTACTGTCTTCTTACACCAACAGCATGTCAATGGTTACACAAAGTATAGGTAGTTACTTTAGTAAAAGGAGTAAAGATACTTTGGCGTTAAGAACAATTTTTAAAATTCAAAGAGAAACTCAAACTAGTTTTGAAAAAGCAGCAAATGGAACTATCGCGCTTCATTTTATTAAAGCAAACAAACCCTATATTCCAAATAGAGCTGAAGACTTAAAAACCTATTCTAACAATTTAAAAAAGCATTATTTTGATTTCGTAGATTTTAATAATAAAACGCTTCAAAGCTCTAGTTTTTTAGAAGAAAAAATGCTGAATTACGTCTTTGGAATGTTGGCTGGAAGTGAAGACGAGATTAGCAACTACAAAAAAAACATTGATGTAGTTGGCGCTAAAATGAAAGTTATACCTAATAAAGTAAAGCGTATTTTATGGTTTGATTTATGGCAACAAATGTCTGATTTGGGTTTAGAGGAGGTCGCTAATTATATTTCAGAAAATTATTTAATGGAGGTTGCTGTAGCATTAAATGATCAGGAACTTTTACACGCACTTATTTTATATAAAAATATTTCTACCGGAAGTCAAGCACCAGATTTTGATATTGAAATTAAAGATAAAGGCAAATTAGTAAGTAAAAAACTTAGCCAATTAACTGGTGCAGACAATTATATTATTGTTTTTTGGAATAGTAGTTGTTCACATTGTTTAGAAGAAGTACCACAATTACAAAACTATATTCAAACTAAAGAAAAAGGCTTAATACAAGTTGTTGCTATTGGCTTAGAAGATGAACCATATAAATGGAAAGATTTAACAAATAATTTTCCAACTTTTATACATGTATATGGCGAAGGAAAATGGGACAATAAAATTGGTGATGCCTATGGAGTAAACGCAACACCAACGTATTTCATTCTTGATAAAGACAAGAAAATTTCAGATAAACCTGAAGATTTTGAAAGTGTAAAAGCTTTTTTTGGTGACGAATAATTTACTAAAGGATTGTCTTTCCGCATGTGATTTGGAATCGATTTCAAAAATGATAGAAAGCATTTTCTAAATGTTCAATTTTAAAATATTTGCCTTCTTTTACAATGGCAATAATATCAAAACGCACTTCAACATCCATACTATTAACGGTTACATATTCATCAACAGCTTTCACTAAGCGTTTTATTTGTTTAGGTTTTACAAAGTCTTGTGGGTTACCAAAATCTGTACTCGATCGTGTTTTTACTTCTATTATAGCTAATACATTATTGAGTTTAGCAATAACATCAACTTCGGCTCTGTCAAACCTATAATTTCGTTCAATAATCTCATATTTATTCTCTAAGAGAAAATCAACGGCAAGTTGCTCGCCTTTTTTTCCTAATTCGTTGTGTTGTGCCATAGTAATTTAGCCTCTAAACAAAAAGAAATCATCTTTCATGTCTTCTATTTGTGCATCTTCGTTTGTAATAATATAATCAATAGCCTGCGAAGTAAATTCATCTCCTTTTTCAGTAAGCGACACAATTTTGTTTTCAATTAAAATCATGTTGTTTTTAAATGCCAAATCTAAAATTGTTTTACTTCGTACTTTTTGCCAATTAATATGTTCATTTAAGTGATTTACATGGCGTTCTCTTTTCTCAGTATGGTTTTTTAAATGCAATAGAAATGTTAATAATAACACTTCGGTTCGTTGCTGTTTTTCCCTGTATAAAACAGCGATAACTCCTTTGTTAGGGGCAAATAAATAAATACCTAAAAATAACAATCCTAACATTGTTGTAATAGATCCGGATATAGATGCATCCAGCCAATGTGCTAGCCAATAACCGGAAATTGCGCTTAATATTCCAAAACAAATGGAGTAAATAAGCATGCGTTTTAAATCTGTTGTAAGTAAATAAGCAGATGCTGCTGGTGCAATCATTAACGCTACAACCAAAATAGCACCAACAGCATCAAAAGCGCCCACTGTGGTTACTGATGATACCGTCATCAATCCATAATGAATAACAACTGGAGAAAACCCCAATGATGCAGATAAGCCCGCATCAAATGTGCTAACTTTTAATTCTTTAAAAAACGCAATAACTAAAGTAACAGTGAGAATTAAAATACTACCAATAATCCATAATGATTTTGGGCCTACATCTACCCCAGAAATAAGCAATCTATCAAAAGGGGCAAATGCTAATTCACCAAGTAAAACGGCGTCCACATCTAGATGCACATCATTGGCGTTTTTTGCAATTAATATAACGCCTATACTGAATAATACTGGAAATACTAAACCTATGGCCGTATCTTCTTTTACCAACCCTGTTTTTTGAATGTATTCTACCAAAACCACGGTGATAACTCCTGAAAAGGCGGCTAATATTATTAGTAACGGTGAGTTTAAATCTTGGGTAATAAAAAAACCAATAACAATACCGGGCAAAATTGAATGACTAATTGCATCGCTAATCATTGCCATTTTACGTAACACCAAGAAAGTTCCTGGAATCGCACAGGCTATAGCAACAATACTTGCAATTAATTGTATTTCTATCTGAGCATTACTCATTATTCTGCATTTGTTGATTATATAGATTTGAAGCCGTTTTAAAGCCTTCAGAAGTTAAACTCCAATTACTGCCATCTAAAGTCACATACTTTTTGTCAACTAACTTTTGAAGCGTACTTTTTGTATATCCTTGGAAGTTATTTAAGATTTTTATGGTATGCGGATGAGAAACATCATCATGAGTTTCTGCAATATGAAACATAAACGCAAGTGTCTTGTGGAGTTCCAAATCTCGTCGGTTTTTAATAAATCTAATTTGTTTGAATAGCAAACCGCGACTGGGTGAAAATACAAATGAAAATAACACAAAAACACCTGCAACAATAACAATTACTGGTCCTGTTGATAAGTTGTTTTGACTCGCACTTATTGCGGTTCCAACAACTCCAGAAAACGCGCCAAAAAGAGCGGCCAAAAACACCATCATACTTAAACTATTGGTCCATTGTCGTGCGGCAGCTGCAGGCGCTAATAACATAGCACTCATTAGTACAACGCCAACAGTTTGAAGCCCTAAAACAATAGCTAAAACTATAAAAGATGTAATTAAAATATCAATAAATTTAGTATTAAAACCTAGGGTTTGGGTGTAATCGGCATCAAAAAGAAGTATTTTAAATTCTTTCCAAAAAAGTAACAATACAAACAAGCAGACACTGGTTACAATGGTCATAAGCAAGACATCACTTTCAACTAATGTAGCAGCTTGTCCGAATAAATATTTATCTAATCCTGCTTGATTTGCGTTCGGTTGTTTTTGTATAAAAGTGAGCAGTAACATTCCAAACCCAAAAAATAAAGACAAAATTAAACCTAAAGCGGTATCTGATTTTAGATGTGTTTTTTTAATAATTCCACGAATCCAGAAAGTGCCAATAAGTCCACTTACTAATGCTCCTAAAAGTAATACGTTACTATCTTTGGCACCCGTAATTAAAAATGCAATTGCTATTCCTGGTAATGCAGCGTGTGAAATAGCATCACCTAAAAGACTTTGTTTACGCAGTACGGCAAAACTACCCAACATACCAGTAACTGCCCCTAGAACCGCTGTGCCAAGGGTTATGGTTCTTAAAGTATAATCGGTAAAAACTAGTTGTATGTATTCCGTTATATCCATTTATTCTTGAATACTTACTTTATAATTAATACCATAAGTTTTGGTTAAATTATCATCATTAAAAATATCTTTAACCGGACCAGTGGCTATTTTTTTTACGTTTAGAAAAGTTACCCAATCAAAATATTCAGGAACGGTTTGTAAATCGTGATGCACAACAACTACCGTTTTTCCGGCTTTACGAAGTTCTTTTAAAATGTTGATGATAGCTATTTCTGTAGTGGCATCAACACCTTGAAAAGGTTCATCCATAAAATATATAGAAGCATTTTGTACTAAGGCTCTGGCTAAAAATATACGCTGTTGCTGCCCACCAGAAAGCTGACTAATTTGTCGGCTTTTAAATGATAACATGCCTACTTTTTCTAAGGCTTCCAAGGCTGCTTTTTTTTCTTTTTGCCCTGGTCGTTTAATCCAACCTAAACTACCATAAGTTCCCATCATCACTACATCCAAAGCTGTAGTTGGGAAATCCCAATCAACACTTCCTTTTTGTGGCACATACGCGACTAGCGAACGTTGTTTTTCATAAGATTTACCGTAAATACTAACACTTCCCGCTATAGGGTTTAAAATACCTAAAATGGACTTTATAAGCGTAGATTTTCCGGCGCCATTTGGACCTACAATAGCCATAAGAACCCCTTCAGGAATTTCTAAATCGATATCCCAAAGAACCGGTTTGTAATTATAAGCAACCGTTAAATCGTCAACTTGAACCGCTATTTTTTGTGTCATTTTACATCAATTTATTTTAAAGCGTTCACGATTGTGTTAACGTTGTAAGTGAACATACCAATATAAGTGCCTTCTATAGTTCCTTTATTACCCAATGCATCAGAGTATAAGGTTCCTCCAATACTTACATCATGGTTTTTTGAGTTTACTGCTGCTTGTAATGCTTCAATGGTTCGTTTTGGTACTGAACTTTCCACAAAAAT
>NZ_JABDMV010000088.1 GCF_013001275.1 Flaviramulus sp. | reverse complement strand
CGAGTAATGACAACGCAAAAATCCAAAAAGCGAGTTATTGCATTATTGACAGGTATTATTGAGCTTTTGTTTATCGTTTTATTAACAGTATTTGATCTTTAGTTTTGTAGTTTTGTTTATTGAACACAAAAAAAAGATAAACAAAATGAAAGCTATGAAACGATCATTAATTTTTATGATGTCATTAATTGTTGCACTATTTACATTTAGTTGTAGCACTGATGATGACGATAATGGACCACAAGGCCCACAAGCAACAGGAAATGTAAAAACGTATACATTAAATTCGGTGGCTGACCCATCCATATTTGGAACAGCTACTTTTATCGAATTTGATGATAATAGCGTAACCGTAGAATTAAACATACAAAACACACCTGCTGGTGGCGTACATCCTGCACATATCCATGTTAACACCGCTGCTGAAGGTGGTGATATTGCCGTAAGTTTAAATTCAGTAGATGGTGATACGGGAGAAAGCACAACGAACTTTTCGGCTTTAGACGACGGTACAGCAATTACATATAACCAACTGTTAGATTTTGACGGTTATATTAATGTTCATCTAAGTGCTCAGGAGTTATCTACTATTGTTGCTCAAGGCGATATAGGACAAAATGAATTAACAGGCCAAACTAAGACCTACACATTAGAAGAAAAAGACGTTGCAGGAATAAACGGTACTGCTGAGTTTGCGGAACGCGTTAATGGTACCACACTAGTTACAATAGCTTTAGTTGGTACTCCAGAAAACGGATCGCACCCAGCACATATTCATGAAAATGATGCTGTCACCAGTGGACCAATAATTGTTGGTTTAAATCCGGTGGATGGCGCAACAGGAATTAGTAAAACACAGGTTTCTGAACTTGTAGGCGGCGCATCCGTAACTTATGATGATTTACTTACGATAGACGCTTATATCAACGTACATCTTAGTATTGATGAATTAGCTACCATTGTAGCCCAAGGTAACATTGGTAGTAATGAAGGAACGCCTACTAATAGTGTAAACTACAACGTTACCAACAGTGGTGCTGCAGCCTATATTTTCAACGATGGTGGATTTACAGATGCTAGTAACCCAGATTTAACATTACAAAGAGGTGAAACATATACCTTTACAATCAACGCACCTGGTCATCCGTTCTATATAAATGCTACTCAGGGTACAGGTACAGGCAATGCTTATAATAATGGTGTAACAAATAATGGTACCGTAAACGGCGTTGTAACTTTTACCGTTCCTAATGACGCGCCAAACACATTATTTTACAATTGTCAATTTCATGGTACCATGACTGGAACAATTACAATTGTAGATTAAGAAACAATTTAAAATTTTAATTAAGGAGGAGATTGCTTTAAACGGCAGTCTCTTTTTTATACTTACGAATTAAGGAATAGTTCTGTTTAATTAAATGGACATCTTCTAATTCTCAAGTTTCGGATTTACCATATCAAACAAGCGAAACATTTTAAGTTTAAAGTAATAGGAGTTTAAGTCGTTTTCTGATAATGATGCAACCATGTCCTCATACATTTGTTTAGGATTCTTATTGGTTTCTTGTGATTGAAAATTACCAGATAGCTTAGCCCATTTGGAGTCCGTTTGCTTTGCAAGTTCAATCATTTCTCGCTCACACTCTATAACGTCCATTTTGGTCTTATTATCTAATTTAAAAAAGGGGTCTATGTCTTGGAAGGTTGGAGCGCTTATGCGGAAATCTGAATCCGAGTAAATATTTTGTATTACTTGCAAATAGCTTTCGCCAGAATCATCATTTAAAACACCTTCTTTAACTAATAAGCTTTCATAATCTTTAATTATGATTTTTATGTTGTAGCCTTTGTCTTTATACGTTGTTTCGTAACATTGAAGAAGTACTTCGTCTATTTGAAAGGGTCTGTCATTACACGACATTATACTTAGCGCTAATAAGCATGTAACTAATAATTTAATTTTCATAGGTTAAGCGTTTTGGGCTATTTAAGTTCATTTTTTAGTAAAAGCATCTACTTTTTTTCTTCGCGTAAAATTTTCTCCATTTTACGACCTTTTGCTAATTCATCAATTAGTTTATCCATGCGTCTGCATTGTTTATACACTTCAAATTCATCTTCTATCTCTTCGATTCGGTAACCACAAA
>NZ_JABDMV010000059.1 GCF_013001275.1 Flaviramulus sp. | reverse complement strand
TCTTTGAGCTTTTTATCAGCAACAATTTCCCCTTTACTAATAATAATAACACGGTCGCACATAGCTTCAACTTCTTGCATAATATGAGTTGAAAGAAATATGGTTTTAGTTTTACCTATTGTTTTTATTAGGTTTCTAATATCGACTAACTGATTAGGGTCCAGTCCAGTCGTAGGTTCATCTAAAATTAAAACCTCTGGATCGTGCAATAAAGCATTTGCTAACCCAACACGTTGCCGATAGCCTTTAGAGAGCTGCCCAATTTTTTTATGAGCTTCAGGCGTTAAACCAGTTAGTTCAATAACTTGATTAATGCGTTGTTTATTTACGTCATGTATACTTGCATTAAACTCTAAATACTCTTTAATATACATGTCTAAATATAGCGGGTTATGCTCTGCTAAATAACCAACACTTTGCTGTACTTGTTTTTTATTTTTTGAAATATCAAATCCATTTACTTTAGCACGTCCTTCATTGGCCTTTAAGTACGTAGTTAAAATTTTCATCATAGTAGATTTTCCGGCACCATTAGGACCTAAAAATCCAACAATTTCTGGTTTTTCAATTTTAAAAGACACTTGATTTAGTGCTTTTTGATTACCATAAACTTTTGAAATCTCTTCTACTTCAATAGACATAATTAAATTTATTTGTTCAAAAATAATTGATTATATAACGCAATGTAACATTTGCTGTAAAATCTTTAAAACTTTTAGCTTAAAGACAAAAAAGAATTTATTGTGTTTTGATTTCTTAAATAATTAATTACTTTAGCGACATAATTATGACAATGACAGTACATTATACATATTTTAACAACTGGTTTTATTTCTTTTTTAGCAAAAGGAACGAGACGTTGTATGTATAATTTATAACTATAAATTTAAATATGAGTCTCGATGAAAATCGAGACTTTTTTTTGTTAATCAAGTGATTGAATTTTTAATTGAAATAAAATTTTGATAAAAACAGTAGCTATACAAGGAGTTAAAGGGTCTTTTCATCATATTGTATCACAACAATTTTTCGATAAACCTGTTGATGTAATTGAATGTTTAACATTTGATACCGTTGTTGATTCTTTAATTTCTCAGTCATGTGATGCAGCGATTATGGCTTTAGAAAATTCCATCGCGGGTTCTATTATTCCTAATTATGCATTAATCGATAAGTATAATTTACACATAGTTGGTGAGCATTATTTAGATATTCAGCATAATTTAATGGCGCTTCCCAATCAAAGTATAGAAGATATAAAAGAAGTGTATTCACATCCAATGGCATTGTTGCAATGTAAAGAGTTTTTCAAGCAATATCCGCACATTAAATTGATAGAAGATAAAGATACGGCTGAAGTAGCACAACGTATTCAAGTAAAGCAGCTTCGAGGTGTTGGGGCTATTGCCAGTACAAAGGCTGCTGAAATTTTTGAACTTGATATTTTAGAACATAGTATTCAAACTATAAAACATAACGAAACCCGCTTCGCAATTGTTAAGCGAACTAATTCAGAAGTGCCAGAGAGTGAAATAAACAAAGCTTCAGTAAAGTTTGAAACCGACCATAAACGAGGTAGTTTAGCAACTATTTTAAATGTAATGAGCGACTGTAAATTAAATTTAACCAAAATTCAGTCATTACCTATTGTTGAAACTCCTTGGAAATATGCTTTTTTTGTTGACATCACTTTTGAAAAATATATTGATTTTAAAAAAACAAAATCAATTATAGAAATAATGGGAGAAGGGTTTAAGGTATTGGGAGAATATAAAAATGCTAAGCGATGATAGAAGCAGCTAACAGATTAAAAACTGTAGAAGAATACTACTTTTCAAAGAAATTAAGAGAGGTAAATTTACTTATGGCTAGCGGTAAGCCCATTATCAACTTAGGAATTGGTAGTCCAGATTTGCAACCACCTAAAAAGGTGTTATCGGCTATATCGGCGAGTCTAGAGAATCCAATAGCGCATAAATACCAAAGTTATCAAGGCTTACCTGAATTGAGAGATGCCATTGCAAAGTTTTACAAAGTGCACTATTCGGTTAATTTAAGTCCATCTACTGAGGTGCTACCATTAATGGGAAGTAAGGAAGGTATCTTACATATTTCGATGGCGTACTTAAATGAAGGCGATGAGGTTTTAATTCCTAATCCAGGATATCCTACTTATCAGTCGGTTACAAATCTGGTGGGCGCTAAAAGTGTTTTTTATGAGCTGGATGAATCAAATAATTGGTTACCAGATTTCCAAGAAATGGAAAAATTGGATTTAAGTAAAGTAAAATTAATGTGGGTAAATTATCCACATATGCCTACCGGCGCGCGACCAAGTAAAACCTTATTTGAAGATTTAGTAGCATTTGGTAAAAAGCATAATATATTAATTGTAAATGATAATCCATACAGCTTTATACTTAACGAGTCTCCAAAAAGTATTCTAAGTGTAGCAGGCGCAAAGGAAGTGTGTTTAGAACTGAATTCATTAAGCAAAACTTTTAATATGGCAGGTTGGCGCGTAGGAATGGTTTTAGGCAAGAGCGAACACTTGAACAATATTTTAAAAGTAAAAAGCAATATGGATTCTGGGATGTTTTATGGCATACAAAAAGGGGCTATTGAAGCTTTAAAATGTTCGAATATGTGGTTTGCCACCTTAAATAATGTTTATCAAGAACGAAGAAAATTAGTTTGGCAATTAGCGGAAGCTTTAAACTGTACTTACGATACGAAGGCATCCGGACTTTTTGTTTGGGCAAAATTACCAGCGTTTTTAAAGTCTGAAGAATTTATCGATTTGATATTAAAAGAGAATCACATATTTATAACACCCGGAACCATATTTGGTAGTAAAGGCCAGGGTTATATTAGGTTTTCGTTATGCGCCTCAACGGAGGTTTTGGAAGAAGCAATAGTACGAGTAAGATGAAGAATATATATGCAATAGGTGTTGGTTTAATTGGTGGCAGTTTAGCCATCGATATCAAAAAGAATAATCCAGAAATGGTTATTCATGGTATTAGTAGAAAAGAAACTACACTTGATGAAGCGCTTTCACTTAAATTAATTGATAAGAAAGCAACATTAGAAGATATAAAAAATGCAGATTTAGTAATTATATCTATTCCTGTTGATGCGACTGTAAAATTGCTGCCTACTATTTTAGATTTGATACCAGATTCTGGTTTGGTTGTCGATGCGGGATCTACCAAAGTTGATATTTGTAAAGTGATTGCAAACCACCCGAAGCGGAGAAATTTTTTAGCAATGCATCCTATTGCAGGTACGGAACACTCTGGCCCTAGCGCTGCTTTTAGTGGTTTGTTTATAGGTAAAACAAATATTGTTTGTGAAGTTGAAAAAACAACATTCAAACTTCAAGAAAAAGCTTTGAAGTTGTTTACAGACATAGGGATGCGTATTCGTTATATGAATCCGGAAGCACACGATAAGCACATAGCTTATATGTCACATTTATCACATATTAGTTCGTTTATGCTAGGGAAAACGGTAATTGAAAAAGAAAAAAATGAACGCGATATATTCGATATGGCAGGAAGTGGTTTTGCATCAACCGTGCGTTTAGCAAAAAGCTCACCTGAAATGTGGACACCTATTTTTAAACAAAACAAGGCAAATGTTATAGAGACATTAGAAGAGTATATCACGAATTTAACGCAATTTAAAGAGCTGATGAAACAGGACGATTTTGATGCTATTTATAATGAAATGAAAGACACCAATCATATAAAAGATATTTTAAAAGGAATTAGTTAATAGTAAATATTATGGAAAACAAAAAAGAAATGAGAACATGGTTAGATGATTTAAAACTAAATCATCCTTTAGTAATTGCAGGACCATGCAGTGCCGAAACAGAAGAGCAAGTTTTAAAAATAGCAAATGAGCTAAAAAATACCGACGTTAGCTATTTTAGAGCTGGTATTTGGAAACCGAGAACACGCCCAGGAATGTTTGAAGGTGTTGGCGCATTAGGCTTAAAATGGTTACAAAAAGTAAAAGCTGAAACAGGCATGAAAATAACCACTGAAGTCGCTAACGCTACGCATGTAAAACTAGCTTTAGAACATGATGTTGATATGCTATGGATTGGAGCACGTTCAACAGTTAGCCCGTTTATTATGCAAGAAATTGCAGATGCACTAGAAGGCACAGACAAACCCGTTTTAATCAAGAATCCTGTAAATCCAGATTTAGCTTTATGGCTAGGAGGAATTGAACGAATTTATTCTTCAGGTGTAAAAAATATTGGAGCCATTCACAGAGGATTTTCAACATACGAAAAAACTAAATATAGAAATAATCCGGAGTGGCAATTGGCTATTGAATTTCAAAACAAATTTCCGGATATTCCTTTGATTAATGATCCTTCACATATTACCGGTAAAAGAGATATGATTTTTGATGTATCTCAAACCGCTTTAGATTTAAATTTTGATGGATTAATGATCGAAACACATTACGATCCAGAAAACGCCTGGAGTGATGCCGCTCAACAAGTAACGCCATCGTCATTAGTACATATTATGCAAGATTTAAAAATTAGAAAAGAAACGGATGCAGAGGCCGATTATATTAAAACATTAGATAATTTAAGAGCACAAATTGATGTGGTTGATAATCAAATTATAGATTTATTAGGTAAAAGAATGCAATCTGCCGATAGTATTGGGGCACTTAAAAAGCAAAAGAATGTTGCTGTTTTACAATCAAAACGATGGAACGAAATCCTAGGAAAAATGGTTCTTGAAGGAGAATCAAAAGGATTAAGTGAAGAGTTCATTTTAAAAATGTTTAAAGCCATTCACCAAGAATCTATTAATCACCAAGAAAAGATTATAAACGGATAACAAATAAAAAGCCTCGCAATTGCGAGGCTTTTTAGTAAAGAAATAAATTATTTATTTCTTTTAAAAATATAGCGCGTTATAAATATGCCTTGACCGTCACCCTTTCCTCCTTCACTTTCAACTGCACTGGCAACAAAAGCAAGTTCCCATCCTTCTTCAATCATAGTATTTATTTTTGAAGTAATAATAGCGTCATTCGCAGCAATGTTTTGAAAACGAATTCCTCCTAAGTTATAAAAGTTCAATAATTTTGTTTCATCAAACTCTTTTACTCTAATTTCATCACGTTTAGATTTATTACGAGTATTATCTTCTTCAGTTTGTGTGGACGTAAATTCCTTATAATCTTTATTTTCATTCACACTTATAATTCTAGAACGACCTAGACCGTTAGGCACTATAGATTCTACACTTGTCACAATTTTGTACTCTACTTGAGCATTGGTTTCAATTAACGTAAATAAAGAAATAATTAATATTATGAGTAATTTTTTCATGATGTTGATAGTTTTTAAAGATTTAGCATCTAAGATAATATTTTTCTTAAACTGAAAAGTTGTTAATTTGTATAATAATTGATTTTAATGACAGGACACGTATATAAATCTACAGGAAGTTGGTACACGGTTAAAACCGAATTAGGGCATACTTACGAATGCCGAATAAAAGGAAAATTCAGATTGAAAGGGATAAAAAGCACGAACCCAATTGCTGTTGGAGATGTAGTAGATTTTGAATTAGAAACAGATAATAATCAGAAATCAGGTATCATTCATAAAATACACGATAGAACCAATTACATTGTTAGAAAATCGGTTAATCTTTCAAAACAAACACATATAATTGCTTCCAATTTAGATCAGGTTTTTTTAATGATAACCATTAACAACCCACCAACACAAACCAGTTTTATAGATCGATTTTTAATTACTGCTCAGGCGTATTCCATCAAAACAATATTGCTTTTCAATAAAATAGATACCTATGATGAAGAAGCGCTTAATGAAGTAAAATACCTAGCGCATGTATATCGTAAAATTGGCTACGAATGCATTGGGGTTTCGGCTAAAACAGGAAAAAATGTCGATAAAGTTAAAGCTATAATGCTGGATAAAACCAGCATGTTTTCTGGGCATTCTGGGGTCGGTAAATCTACATTGGTAAATGCAATAGAACCTACATTAAATTTAAAAACTAAAGAAATTTCTACGCAACATATGCAAGGACAACATACAACTACCTTTGCTGAAATGTTTGATTTAAGCTTTAATGCTAAAATTATTGATACACCTGGAATAAAGGGTTTTGGTGTTGTTGATATGGATAAAGAAGAAGTGGGCGATTATTTTCCTGAAATTTTTAAATTAAAACAAGACTGCAAGTTTAATAACTGTTTGCATATTCAAGAGCCAAATTGTGCGGTAAAAGCAGCATTAGATAATGATGAAATCGCATTCTCTCGTTATCGTAGTTATTTACAAATTGTTGAAGGCGAAGATGAGCATTATAGAACTGACAATTGGGATAAGGAATGAAAGTAGTTATTCAACGAGTTTCAAAAGCAAGTGTTACGATTGATGGCGTAAAAGTAGCTGACATTTCGAAAGGAGTTTTAATTCTTTTAGGAATAGTTAATAATGATAATCAAGATGATATTAATTGGCTTTCAAATAAAATTGCAAACCTTCGAATTTTTGGTGATGAACATGGCGTGATGAACAAATCACTTTTAGATATTAGTGGCGAAGCCATTGTTGTAAGTCAGTTTACACTTCAAGCATCCACAAAAAAAGGCAACCGCCCTAGTTATATTCAAGCGGCAAAACCAAATGTTGCCATTCCGCTTTACGAAACGTTCGTAAATCAATTAGAAGTTGATTTAGGTAAAAAAGTTCAAACCGGACAGTTTGGAGCAGACATGAAAGTGGAGTTACTAAATGATGGCCCTGTTACAATTATAATCGATTCAAAAAATAAAACATAATGGCATCGATTTTTGGGCACAGTGTAGTTGGATTTACATTAACTAAAATTATCGATTCAAAAAACACCAAATGGTTAATGTTGGCAGCAATAATCTCCACGATCCTTCCAGATTTTGATGTTATTTCGTTTCGTTTCGGAATACCCTATTCTCACCCTTTAGGGCATCGTGGATTTACACATTCAATTTTGTTTGCGATTATTTGGGCGATTATTTTAATGATTGCTTTAGGAAGAAAAAATAAGCTCATTTGGTTTTTGGTAATTTTTTTATCCACAATATCACATGGCATTTTAGATGCTATGACGTCTGGCGGACGTGGTGTTGGTTTTTTTATACCTTTTAATAACGAGCGTTTCTTTTTCCCTTTTAGAGAGATAAAAGTATCACCAATAGGTATTGAAAAGTTTTTTTCGAATTGGGGAGCTCAAGTTATTTTAAGCGAAATTAAGTATATCGCTCTTCCATGCATTCTTATTTTATTAATTTTATACATTCTAAAAAAATATAAATGGATATTCAAAACGCCCAAAAAATAGTTGACGATTGGATAAATGAACATGGTGTTCGATACTTTAATGAGTTAACCAATATGGCACAACTTACAGAAGAAGTTGGTGAAGTAGCCAGAATTATTGCGCGCAGATATGGTGAGCAAAGTGAAAAAGATAGCGATAAGGATAAAGATTTAGGTGAAGAACTCGCAGATGTGTTATTCGTGGTGCTATGTTTAGCAAACCAAACCGATGTAGATTTACAAAAGGCATTTGATAAAAGAATGGATAAGAAAGCAAAACGAGACCACGATAGACACCATAATAACGAAAAATTAAAGTAAATTTGCCACTTCTTTAAATGGAATTAATTAAGAATGCATTTTACACTTCAAAAATCTAATATAGCTAAACAGTCTTCCATTAAAATAACTGGTTCAAAAAGTGAATCGAACAGGTTATTACTTTTACAAGCGTTATATAATGAAATTCAATTAAATAATGTTTCGAATTCCGATGATAGTAATTTAATGACGAATGCGTTAAGTTCTCAATCAAACATAATTGATATTCATCATGCCGGAACTGCTATGCGGTTTTTAACAGCCTATTTTTCAATTCAAGAAGGAAAAGAAATAGTAGTTACGGGCTCCAAACGGATGAAAGAACGCCCAATAAAAATTTTAGTTGAAGCACTCCAAGAATTAGGGGCTGAAATTAGTTATGTAGAAAATGAAGGTTATCCACCAATAAAAATTAAAGGTAAGCAATTAACTAAAAATAAAGTTTCGTTAAAAGCTAATGTAAGTAGCCAATATATTTCTGCATTATTACTCGTGGCGTCGAAGCTTGAAAATGGGTTAGAATTGACTTTAGAAGGCGAAATAACATCAGTTCCTTATATAAACATGACTTTAAGTTTATTAGATGAAATTGGTGTAGAATCATCTTTTGTTGGAAATGTCATCAAAATAAAGCCAAATACTAGAAAATTAAAGCAAAAAACATTAGTTGTAGAGTCAGATTGGTCATCAGCATCTTACTACTTTAGTATTATTGCATTAAGTGAAATAGGAACAGAAATCAGTTTATCATCTTATAAAGAACATTCACTTCAAGGTGATTCTGCTTTAGTGAATATTTATAATCACTTTGGAGTTTCTGCAAGATTTAGTAAGAATACCTTGATTTTGAAAAAAGAAAAGGCAAGTTTAGAACCGTTAACTCTAGATTTAAAAAACGCGCCAGATATAGCACAAACTATAGCCGTAACTTGTTTTGCATTAGGAATTCCATGTGATTTAATGGGTTTACACACTTTAAAGATTAAAGAAACTGACAGGCTTGTTGCCCTAAAAACTGAAATTGAAAAGTTAGGTGGTGATGTAAAGATTACGGATGAATCATTACATCTTTTAGCATCAAATAAAATAAATTCAATGGTGTCAATTGCAACTTATAACGATCATAGAATGGCAATGGCTTTTGCGCCTTTAGCATTAAAAACGTCGCTAGTAATTGAAGATGCAATGGTGGTTTCAAAGTCGTATCCTTCCTTTTGGGACGATTTAAAAACTATTGGTTTTAAAATAACTAAATAATAATCACCCATTTACTTGACAACGCCTATTTTCAGATTGTATATTTGCAACCTTGCTTAAAAATAAATAAATAAACTATATGAAATTATCACACTTCGGTTTCAATTTACCAGAAGAATTGTTAGCAGAGTACCCTGCCGAAAACAGAGATGAATCTCGTTTAATGGTTTTAGATCGAAAAAAACAAACCATCGAACATAAAATGTTTAAAGACGTTATCGATTATTTTAATGAAGATGATGTTTTAATACTTAACAATACCAAAGTATTTCCGGCGAGATTATTCGGTAATAAAGAAAAAACAGGTGCGAGAATAGAAGTGTTTTTATTAAGAGAACTAAATGAAGAACAACGTCTTTGGGATGTTTTAGTTGATCCTGCTAGGAAAATAAGAATAGGAAACAAGTTGTATTTTGGTGATGATGATATGCTTGTGGCTGAAGTTATAGATAATACAACATCAAGAGGCCGTACATTGCGTTTTTTATATGATGGGTCATACAGAGAATTTCGTATTAAACTAAACGAATTAGGAGAAACACCACTGCCTAAATACATAAAAAGAGATGTTGAGCCAGAAGATGAAGCTCGATATCAAACTATTTTTGCTAAAAACGAAGGAGCGGTTGCTGCACCAACGGCAGGGCTTCATTTTTCTAAACACTTATTAAAACGTTTAGAAATTAAAGGAGTAAATTTTGCAGAAGTTACACTACACGTCGGATTAGGTACATTTAATCCAGTTGAGGTTGAAGATTTATCTAAGCACAAAATGGATAGCGAGGAACTTTCAATTGATGAAAAAGCGGTAAATACTGTAAATACGGGTCTTAAAAACAAAAAACGTATTTGCGCCGTTGGTACTACGGCAATGCGTGCTATCGAGAGTGCTGTTTCAACAAGCGGAAGGCTAAATGAAATTGATGGATGGACTAATAAATTCATTTTTCCTCCATACGACTTTAGTATTGCCAATTGTATGATTACTAATTTTCATACTCCAAAATCAACACTATTAATGATGGTATCGGCTTTCGCAGGGCACGATTTTATTAAAAAAGCCTACGACGAAGCTATAAAGGAAGGCTATAAATTTTACAGTTATGGCGATGCCATGTTAATTATATAAACTTTTAAAGCCTTGTTAATTCAAGGCTTTTTTATTTGGGCATTACCCAAAGGGTCGCGCTTTTTACTATATCTTTTTTGTTAGTTAGGTACTAGAATCTAGTTGTGATTTATAGAGTACAAAAAAGGATGCCGTTTCAATCGCTAATGCAAATCACGTCTTCAAATAATATTCATAAATCAAAAAACAAAAATTCGTAAAACCTTTCACTATTTTTGTATCACTTATGGCAACAAGAAAAAAGGATATTCGTGCGTTAACAAAAGATCAATTAAGAGATTTCTTTGTTCAAGAAGGCGATAAAGCCTTTCGAGGGAATCAAGTATATGAATGGCTTTGGCAAAAATCGGCACACACTTTTAAGGATATGACGAATGTATCAAAAGAAACACGTCAAATGCTAGAAAATAATTTTGTTATCAATCACATAAAAGTTGATAACATGCAGCGCAGTAGCGACGGTACCGTTAAAAATGCTGTACGACTTCATGATGGATTAGTTGTAGAATCTGTTTTAATACCTACAAAAACAAGAACGACTGCTTGTGTGTCAAGTCAAGTAGGTTGTAGTTTAGATTGCCAATTTTGCGCAACTGCTCGATTAAAACGGATGCGAAATTTAAATCCTGATGAAATTTACGACCAAGTATTTGAAATAGACAAACAAAGCAGGCTATATCATAATCGCCCTTTAAGTAACATTGTGTTTATGGGAATGGGCGAACCTTTAATGAACTATAATAACGTTATCAAGGCCATTGATAAAATAACATCTGAAGAAGGATTAGGGATGTCTCCAAAACGGATAACTGTTTCAACTTCCGGTGTGCCAAAAATGATTAAAAAAATGGCTGATGATGAAGTGAAGTTTAATTTGGCAGTGTCGTTACATTCGGCTGTTGATGAGGTTCGAACGTCTATTATGCCATTTAATGAAACCTTTCCTTTAGCAGATTTAAAAGAAGCTTTAGAATATTGGTATGAAAAAACAAATCGTAAAATAAGCTACGAATATATTGTTTGGAAAGGTATAAATGATACCCAAAAGGATATTGATGCCTTTGTGAAGTTTTGTAAATATGTGCCTTGTAAAGTTAATATTATAGAGTATAATCCGATTGATGATGGTCAGTTTCAGCAAGCTTCAAAAGAAGCATTAGAAAATTACATCAGTACATTGGAAAAGAATAGAATTGTAGTTAATGTGCGCCGGAGTAGAGGTAAAGATATTGATGCTGCTTGCGGTCAATTAGCAAATAAAAGTTAAATTTAGGTAGTGAAAATAGTAGAGCAAATAAAACAACCTATAGAATACGAAATGGACCTTTTTGAGCAAAAGTTCCAACTTTCTATGGCAAGTAAAGTGGCTCTATTAAATAGGATCACGCATTATATTGTTAATAGGAAAGGGAAGCAAATGCGTCCTATGTTTGTTTTTCTGGTTGCTAAAATGGTGTCCAATGGCGAAGTTAGCGAGCGTACTTATCGTGGCGCTTCTGTGATTGAATTGATTCATACTGCAACATTAGTGCATGATGATGTGGTTGATGTAAGTAACCGTCGTCGCGGATTTTTCTCGGTAAATGCACTTTGGAAAAATAAAATCGCCGTTTTAATTGGAGATTATTTACTCTCAAAGGGATTGTTATTGTCAATTGATAATAATGATTTTGATTTACTAAAAATAATATCCATTGCAGTTCGCGAAATGAGTGAAGGCGAACTACTTCAAATAGAAAAAGCGCGTAAATTAGATATTACTGAAGATGTTTATTATGAGATTATCCGACAAAAAACAGCGACATTAATTGCAGCATGTTGCAGCTTGGGAGCTGCATCGGTAAAACCCGAATCAAATCATGTTGAAACCATGCGAAAATTTGGAGAACTTATAGGAATGTCATTTCAAATTAAAGATGATTTATTTGATTATGGCGATACGCAAATTGGTAAACCAACTGGTATCGATATAAAAGAACAAAAAATGACGTTACCTTTAATTTATGTTTTAAATAAAGCCTCTAAAAAAGATAAAAGCTGGTTAATTAATTCGATAAAAAATCACAATAAAGATGCTAAACGTGTAAAAGATGTGATTGCTTTTGTAAAAGATAATGGCGGATTAGATTATGCTATTAGCAAAATGAATCAATTCCAAGAAGAAGCGCTTTTGCTACTGAAAAAATATCCAGAATCAAAATATAAAAATTCACTGGAACTAATGGTGAATTATGTAATTGATCGAAAAAAATAACACTACTGTTGCTGCTGATGCTGTTGCATTATTTCCAAATTTCGTTGGTAACTATTACTTAATTCAGAATTAACTTTGTCATTTTTTATAGTTGTTGATAACTTATTTTTATCTGAATTAACTTCTACTTCTACCATTAATTCTGCTTTTGCATTTCCTTTAAATACACCTTTCACAGGAGAGCAGTCGTTATAATTTCTTCCAATTGCTAAACGTACGTGGTTTTCGCTGGCTATGGAATTATTTGTAGGGTCTATTCCTAACCAGCCATAAAACGGAATGTAAGCTTCTATCCAAGCGTGAGTAGCACCTTCTCCGCGTGATATAATATCGTTGGGACAAATGTAACCACTCACGTAGCGTGCAGGAATACCTAGCATTCTAGTAATTTGTAACAGTACATTTGTGAAATCTTGACAAACTCCGGCTTTTAAATTCCAAACTTCGTCGATTGGCGTATTCACATCTGTGATGCCTCCTATATATTTGAAATTTTTATATACATACTCACACAGCTCTAAAACCGCCTTAAATGGTGATTTAGATTTTAAATCTTTCGAATTTATTAAACCCAAAATCGCATCACTTCCATTAAATGGTTTATGTTTTAAAAAATCAATAAAGTTAATGTCACATTCTAGAGATTTTAATTCAGCCCACTGCTCTTTTGCAGATACGCTGTCATCCGGAAACAATCTAGTTTGAGTAATAACTTCTATTTCAGATATTATATTTAATTCTTTATGAGGTTTTGTAACCATAAAAGTTCCTACACGGTTATTGAAAAAATCGATAAAAGTTTCTATGAATGGATTATTTGTAACAGAAATTAAATGAGACACCACTTTTTGATAGTCATCATTAATAGGGTGTAACCTTGTTAGTGTTGCGCCATCAATTACGGCGCTACTGTAGCTGTATTTAGTAATATGTTTTATATAAAAAGTAGCCATAGGTATTATAAATCAATTATTTTGAGAAAAGTAAACGGCATTTATATTCATAGAAATGTTTCTGATATCTTCTTTAATATCATTTATAAAATTATGCAACCCTTGCTGGTTAATATTTTCAATGGTAGTGTATTTTATTGTACTTTCTAATTTTCCAAGCAAAAATTCTATGTTATTTTTCTCAAGCTGATTACTTTCAATAAGTTTTTCAATGTGTCGACTTAGTTTATTTATACAGTAATAAACCGATCTTGGAAATAATTTATCTTGAAACACCATTCTTATAACATGCTCCTCATTAAAAGTAGATTTATGAGTTTTTAAATACAATTGATAACCACCAATTGATAAAAGTAAATTTTTCCAATAAAAACTTTTCTCTAAACTATCAGTAGTATTTCCAATATCAATTAACTTAAGTGACGTGAAATCAGAAATAAGTACAACGCGTTCTAAATATTTACCAACGTTCATAAAATAATAGGAAGAACCACGTTCCTGTGTGACGTCCGAAGTTCCAAAATAAATTAAATGATGTTTTCTTAATTCTTCGAGAAACTGAACAGGGTCATCTTCTCTTAGTTTTTTAGGCAATTCTTCATCTATAAGATACAAATAATAATTATTTATACATAACCAAAGCTCTCTAGATATGTGCTCTTGTACACTACGTGCATTTTCTCTTGCTTTTGTAACAATATTCAATATAGAATTAGAATTATCTGTATTAAATACCATAAAATCAATGCATTCTATAGCATCTTCGGTATAAAACTCATTATCGTAAGTTGTGAAGTTTTTGATAATAGGTGACCACGAAAATAACTCTGGAGAGTCCTGGTTGGCATAAAAATTCACTTTAAGTAAACTTAAAATACCGTTACCGCGCTCCATATATCTATCTAACCAAATAAGGTTATTTGCTACTCTACTTAACATACATAATTATTTTGAAAATTATTCTATAACCCAAGTGTCTTTGCTTCCACCACCTTGGGAACTATTTACTACCAGCGATCCCTTTTTTAGCGCTACTCTTGTTAAACCACCAGGGCAAATATCTATGCCGTCTCTTCCAAATAAAGCAAATGGTCTTAAATCGATACAACGAGGCGAAAGTTTCCCATCAATGTAGCATGGAGCCGTTGATAACCTTAAAATAGGTTGTGCTATGAAATTTTCTGGTTTTTTCTTAACGTTATTTAAATAATCTTTTATTTCTTCATCCGATGCTTCGTGCCCCATTAACATACCATATCCACCACTACCATCGGTTTTTTTAATAACCATATCTTTTATGTTTTTGGTAACGTAATCGAGTTCGTCTGGTCTACCTAATTGATAGGTTTCAATATTTTTTAAAATTGGTTCTTCCTTTAAATAATATTTAATCATATCGGGCACATATATATAAATGGCTTTGTCATCAGCAATTCCGGTGCCTGGTGCATTCACAATATTTACATGGCCTTTTCGGTATGCAGCCATTATTCCGGCAACTCCTAAAACACTTCCCGCATTAAATTCAAGAGGATCTAAAAAATCATCATCTACACGTCTGTAAATAACATCAACTTGCTTCAAACCGTTAGTGGTTTTCATATATACATAGTGGTTTTTTACTACCAAATCACTTCCTTCTACTAACTCAATACCCATTAATCTAGCTAATGTTGTGTGCTCATAATAGGCAGAATTGTAAATTCCAGGTGTTAATAAAACGATATTTGGATCGGCTTTATCAGTGAGTTCTTTAAGTTTTTTGTATAATAGGTTTGGGTAATTAGATACCGATCGCACATTTGATTTTGGTAAAATACCTGGAAATAATCTTTTAGAAATTTCTCTATTTTCAAGCATGTAACTTACACCAGATGGTGTTCTTAAATTATCTTCTAGAACATAAAATTCACCATCGTTATTTCGAATTAAATCAACTCCAGATATATGTACATAAATATCGTGCGGTACTTTAACGCCTTTCATTTCCCGTAAAAAGTTTGGGCAAGAATAAATAAGCTCTCCAGGTATAATTCCGTCCTTTATAATAAACTGTTCATTGTAAATATCTTTTATAAACAGATTTAGTGCTTTTAACCTTTGTTTTATACCGCTTTCAATTTTGGTCCATTCTTTGGCGGTTATAATTCTTGGAACGATATCAAATGGGAATATTTTTTCAATACCTTCATTATCATTATAAACCGTGAAAGTCACCCCTTGACTCATGAAAAGTTGTTTAGAAAGATCTTCTTTTTTTGTAAGTTTTTCTGGAGAAGTATTTTCTAAATAATTTATAAAGCCTTCATATTGATTTCTAAACTCGGAATTGTCATTATACATTTCATCCCAAGTTTTAGGAAGTTTATCGTACGAAGAAAAAAGCGTGTTATCCATAGGCTAAATGTATATTATCAAATATACTTAATAGTTATAAATATTCAATGAATTAATGCTTCTAGTAAATTAATTTCAATAATTAATAAAATTGAATGCTTTTTTGCTAATGAATTTAAATAATTACAATTTAATTTGTATTTAAATGGGGATTTAGTAAAATAGATAGTCTTCATGAGTTTTCGCGTACATCATATATAATTGATTAAACTCATATAATAGTTTAAAAAAGATAATTCTCAGAATAAAAAAGTGAGTGAGCCTCTATTTTAATATTGAAAATCTAATTTTTTGGATGTGGCTACCGCTATTTTAGAATCGGCAGTACCATAATAAAGAAACCAAGTATCATTAAAAAATACCAAACCTTCAACAAAACAAACTTCGTTTACTTCACCAATTTTTTCATATTCTTTATCTGGGTGAATAAAATAACTATCGGTTCTGTCAATTAATTTATATGGATTTTGTTTATCATATAACGCTTGAGCTGCCGCATATGTAAATTTTGGCAAAGTAGGATCGTTAAAATTAGCGGCGTTACTACTGTTGTAAATTAATAATATACCTTCGTCCTTGTATAACGCATAAGGCCCAGGCTCAACCAAACGGCTATCGAAATAGCCCATTCTAGGATGTAAAACAGAAATTAATTTTCCAGATTCTTCATTTTCGGCAACTTCCCAGTTTATTAAATCATCAGAAGTGGCTATAAATAAATAAGTGTCACCAAAATACATCCAGTATTTACCATTTATTTTTTTGGCTATTACTTTATCGCCTTTTAATTCGCCAATTATAGCTCCTGCTTTAGACCATGTGTCTTTATATTTTTCATCTTTTAAAACTAAACCATGTTTAACCCATGTTATTAAGTCTTTTGAAGATGCTATACTTAATCGAGCTGTTTTTCCATCATACGATGTATAAGTCATAATATAGTCACCGTCACTACTTTCCACAATTCTTGGGTCTTCAACTCCGTCAAAATAACAAAAGTAACAGTCTTCAGAATTTACTTTTTGAGATCCATCCTTTTTGTAATTCCATTCATAAACTTTCATCGAGTCGTTATCAGGAAATAGAACTGGAGCATCCATTTTTTTAAATCGTAGTCCATCTTCACTAACCGCCATACCTATTCGCGAAGTGCCATCTAAATCTTGTGCTCTGTACATTAAATATACTTTTCCATCTTTAACAACTGCTGTTGGATTAAGCACATTTCTTTCTTCCCATTTAGAAATTTTTCCGGTTATTGGATCGGTAAATTCATAATCTGGTGAAGGATTTAAAATAGGGTTTAAACTATCAACTTTTACAAACTCTGGAAATGCCCATGTCGATTTTTTTTCTTCTACTTTGGCTACAGCTTTTTCTTTACAATTATATAATAATATTAAAAAAGCTAAAGTGATTATTAATTTGATTTTACGAAGGACTAAGAATGGTTTCATAATAGTTGTAATTTACAATAACAACCTAAGTTATGCTATTTTGTTTAAAGGACGAATTGTTTTTTGATTTAGTTTAAAATTTCTAAAATCAATAGTTTATATTACATTTACAATTCATTTAAATTTCCATTTTGATATCGCCATCATCCATAGATCAAGTATTTGAAACTGCCCGCGTAGAGGAGGTTATAGGCGATTTTGTACAACTTAAAAAAGCAGGGAGCAACTTTAAAGGCTTGAGTCCTTTTAGCGACGAGAGGTCTCCTAGCTTTATGGTATCGCCGGTAAAACAAATATGGAAAGATTTTTCTAGCGGAAAAGGAGGGAATGTGGTGGCTTTTTTAATGGAGCATGAACATTTTACCTATCCAGAAGCCATAAAATATTTGGCTAAAAAATACAATATTGAAATTGAAGAGACCGCGCAGTCAAACGAGCAAAAAGAGAAAGCCAACGAACGTGAAAGTTTATACTTGGTAAGTGAGTTTGCGAACACATATTTTCAAAAAATACTACATAATACCGATCAAGGAAAATCAATCGGATTAAGTTATTTTAAAGAACGTGGTTTTACTGAAGAAACTATTAAATCTTTCAATTTAGGATACTCTCTTAATGAGTGGCAAGCATTTACTGATGAAGCTTTAAAACAAGGATATAATATCGATTTTTTAGAAAAAACGGGACTCACTATTGTAAAAGAAGATAAACGATTTGATAGATTTAAAGGGCGTGTAATGTTTCCTATTAAAAGTATGAGTGGTCGTGTTTTGGGGTTTGGAGGCAGAATTTTAATTAACGACAAAAAAGCGGCTAAATATGTAAACTCTCCAGAGAGTGAGATATACCATAAAAGTAAAGTGTTATATGGTATTTACCATGCCAAACAAAGCATTGCGAAAGAAGATAATTGTTTTTTAGTTGAAGGATATACCGATGTAATTCAGTTTCATCAAACAGGTATAAAAAATGTGGTTTCCTCATCAGGGACCGCTTTAACTTCTGAGCAAATCAGGCTTATAAATAGACTTACTAAGAATATAACAGTTCTGTTTGACGGTGATGCGGCAGGTATGAGAGCTTCTTTACGAGGTATTGATTTAATCTTGGAGCAAGGTATGAATGTGAAAGTTTGTAGCTTTCCTGAAGGTGAAGATCCGGATAGTTTTGCAAAACAGAACACGCTTGAAGAATTGGCTTTGTACTTAGAAGAAAATGCCAAAGATTTTATTCAGTTTAAAGCTTCTGTTTTATTCGAAGATTCTAAAAACGACCCAATAAAAAAGGCAGAAACCGTAAGAGACATTGTTAATAGCATCTCTAAAATTCCAGATCGTATTAAAAAGGAAATTTATATTCAGGAATGTGCGAGAATTATGGATATAAGCGAGGAGGTATTATTTAGCACCCTCGCTCAAATAAGTAAGAAAGAGTATCAAGAAGAAAATAAGAAACTTAAGAATGAACAAAAGGCTTTTCAAGTTATTAAACATAAGGAGCCTCCCAAAAAAGTGGATGTTCAGTATGTTTTAGAGCGAAAAATTATAGAAGTACTTTTGCTGTATGGCAACAAAACTGAAGATTTTGAAGATTTAGTACTAAAAGAAAACGATAACGGTGAACTTATTTTAGAACCCGTGATTCATCAAGCTAAAGTATTTGAAAAAGTATTTTTAGACTTGCAAGATGATGAAATGGAGTTTACAAATGAGCAATTTAAAAGTTTATATTATACAATAATTGATACACTTAACCAGAATCCAGATTTTGAGCTAAAAAACTTTATCAATTCGGTAGACTCAGAAATGTCAAACGAAATTACCACCATTTTGATGGATGATGAGCGCTACGTATTAGATGATTGGAACCGAATGAACATTTTTCCAAAGGAAAAATCAAACAGTATTGCTCAACTTGTTAGTGAAACTATATTAAGTTTACGCTGCTTTTTAATAGATCAAAAAGTTCAAGAATTTCAGCAAGAAACGCTACAAAACAAGATAGACTCGAATAGAAATATACTTGAAGAAGTAAAAGATTATTCGAGTTTAAAAATGTTGCTATCTAGAAAACTTAATCGTGTTTTATAAATGCTGACTTAAAGTTGCTTGATTTACTAAATCAACCAAATTAGTCACTTTAAGTTTTCGCATCAATCTCGCTTTATATGTACTAACGGTTTTTTCGTTAATATCTAATTCCTTTGAGATTTCTTTGTTTTTTCTACCAACAGTTAAAAGTTTTAAAACTTCAGCTTCTCTAGTAGAAAGTTTTTTGTAAAAGGAACCGCTTTTATTAACTCGCTTGCCAAAAGCTAGTTGTTGCGTTAAATCGTTACTTAAATAAATACCACCATCGTGTACCTTTAAAATGGCATCGTTGATGGTTATTACATTTACAGATTTAGATAGAAATCCAGATGCGCCAGCTTTTATGGCGTTGATGCCATACACTTCTTCAGGTTGTCCACTAAAAATAATTGCTTTAATGTCTGGATAGTCATTTTTTAAATAACGTAATACCGTTAATCCGTTAAGTTTAGGAAAATCTGCCTCCATTAAAACAATGTCTACAGGGTTTTTCTTAATAAATTCTAAGATGGCGTCGCCATCGTTCACGCTTCCAACAATTTTTATGTTTGGGGAAGCGGAAAAAAGGACTTCAAGTCCCTTTCTTGTGATAGGGTGGTTGTCTGCTATTAATAAATTTATCATAATAAAAGCTTTTTTAAATAACTATTTAGGGAATAGTTAACATTGAGAGAGTAAGCTTAAAGTAAAAGTAATGCTTTTTTAAAGAATCTGCAACGATTAAAGTAAATTATTAGGAATATCGCATATTGGTATAGGGATCATCTTGTGCTTATTGGCATTATTATATCTTTTGTATATTTTAAAAACCTGTTGTTCTCGACCTGAAAAGTCACTTTCTTTTTTACCTTCATCATCCATTTTCATGGCCCACTCTAATTCTGGGTAGGAAGCACCAATTTGATCTTCATCGCTTCTTGCATCACCAAATAAACCGTCACTTGGTGCGGCTTTCATAATTGAACTAGGAACTTTTAAAAATTCACCTAATTTATATACCTCCGATTTTAATAAATCGGCAATTGGGCTCAAATCAACACCGCCATCACCATATTTTGTATAAAAACCAACGCCAAAATCTTCAACTTTATTACCAGTTCCAGCAACTAATAATTTGTAAAGCCCTGCATAATAATACAATGTAGTCATTCTTAATCTAGCACGAGTATTGGCCAATGCCATATCTACTATGGCCTGGTCACCATCGGAAAACACTTCCGTTTTAAATTCCTCAAAAACAGGCGTTAAATCGGTTCTGGTTGCGTCAACATTATCAAATCGCTTTTGCAATTGGGCAATATGCTCATTGGCTCTAGATACATGGCTTTTTGCTTGATGTATAGGCATTTCAATACATAATACATTTAAACCTGTTTTGGCACATAAAGTTGATGTAACCGCAGAATCAATACCTCCAGAAACCCCTACTACAAAGCCATTTACACCGGCATTAGTAGCGTAGTCTTTTAACCAATTTACAATATAATCTACAACTTTTTCTGTCTGCATTTTAAGCGAATTTAATTCTGAGAATATTACCTTTGCAAACAAAAATAAAGCATAAGCTCAATTTATAAAAATTTATACCGTTTAAGTTTGTATGAAATTAAAATTATTGTTTTTACTAGTGTTTTTTATAGCTGTTTCTTGTAATGAAGGTAGTAAGACTGAAAAGGAAATAGCTAAAATAAACACAAATATTGAAGTGGAAAGATTTGATAAATTATTTGCTGAGGTCTCGTCAGATAGTTTAACAAATTTAAAAAGTGCATATCCGTTTATGTTTTCTGAAAAATTTCAAGATTCTTTTTGGTTAGCTAAACAAAAAGATACGTTGCAAATACAGTTGTTTAATGAAGTTGATAATACCTTTGCTCGTTTTAATGATACCGAATATGAAATAGAATCGTTATTTAATCATTTAAAACATTATTTCCCAGAGTTTTATACACCGCGTGTAATTACTACAACAAATGATGTCGATTATAGAAACAAAGTTGTAGTAACGGATGCTATCGTGGTGATAGCTTTAGATAGTTATTTGGGGAGTGAGCATGAGTTTTACGGAAGCATTCCTAAATATATAAGCGCTAATTTAAAAAAGGAACAGTTGGTGGTTGATTTAGCCAATGAATACGCAAAAAAATACACCTATCATCCGCGGCGTCAAACTTTGTTAGATGAAATGATATACTTTGGTAAGTTACTTTATTTTAAAGATGTTGTTATTCCATTTAAAACCGATTCAGAACGAATTGGTTATTCTCAAGAGCAATTAGATTGGGCACAGAACAACGAGAGCTACATTTGGCGCTATTTTGTAGAACGAGAATTATTATTTAGTACCGATGCTAAATTGCCAAGTAGATTTATAATAGACGCACCGTTTTCTAAGTTTTTTTTAGAAGAAATTGATACCGATTCTCCTGGTAGGTTGGGGCAATATATTGGTTGGCAAATTGTGCGCGCGTATATGCATCAAAATGAAGTTTCGTTAAAAGAAATGTTGATGAAAAGTACAGAAGAAATTTTTAATAACTCCAAGTTTAAACCACGAAAATAATGGCAAATAAAATAACCTCAAAAATAGAACTTAATATTGAATTGGATGAAAACCGTGTACCCGAAAAACTACATTGGACAGCCCAAGACGGAGGAATTACAAATGAAGAAGCCAAAGCCATGATGTTGGCTGTTTGGGATGCCAAAACTCAAGAAACACTGCGAATAGATTTATGGACAAAAGATATGCCGGTTGATGAGATGAAAGTATTTTTTCATCAAACTTTGGTAGCAATGAGTGACACGTTTCATAGAGCAACTCAAGATGAAAAAATGACAGCAACTATGAAAGATTTTTGCGATTATTTTGCTGAAAAGTTGGAATTGAAAAAGTAAACAGGAATTCTAAATGAAGTTCAGAAGTCAAATTGATTAAATTCAGAATTCTATTATGTTGATGGTTTACCTACTTTTCCAATAATGTAATTAAATTCAATAAAATTTTCTCATTTGCTGGAATAAAGTAATTCATTAACGAAAGATATTTTGGATTGTTTTTATATCCAATTCCAAAAGACCTTACGCTTGTATATCCATTTTCCAATTTGTTAAAATAGATAATATTGTAAAAATCTTTCGCCTCTTTTTTCATAAATTCAGGAAAGTTATCTGTTATTTCAGCTTGAAGGGTTATCAATGTTTTTGGCACATAATTAATGATGTGAGTAACAATTGTAGTACTGTCTCCAATTTTTCCTTGACTATTGTAATTAGATTTGATAAATCCACCAACTTTTAATTCTATTTCAGCAAGTGGAGCTGCCCAACTTTCATAACCTTTTTTTGTAGTGTATGCATTCCAAACAGTATCAATTGGTGATTTCACTTTGAATTCTTGAATTAGAACTAATTCAGGAGATCTTGTAGAGTCAATTTTTGATATAACTCTTTTAGACTCAATTTCCATCTTTTCTTGTCCCAAAGAAATTGTAGACATAAAGACAAACAAAATGACAATTAAAATTTTCATATCAGTTAAATTTAGTTTTTGTTTTACTTTATCAAAATTGTGTACTGGAAGTTCTATTATGCTAAATATAAACATTATCCTATGCTATTTTTTGGATAATAGGTTTTTTTATTTCCTTTTTATTTCAATGAGTAGTCGGCTTTATGCTTAAATTTAAAAATCTATCTCTATTATCTTTGATTAATTAAAGTACTTCAATTATATTGGTGTAACTAACTATATTGGTCGTTTATTTTGTGAAAAAAGAATTGTAATTTGTAAACGATATAAATTTTATAATTATGGCTAAAAAAGCAGATCAAACCGCTTCATTTATGGTTCGGTTTAACCAAATTATATTCGAGGACAATGGAGAATCTAAAGTGCAATGGCGTGGAAAAGTATCGCATGTTCAAGGAGGTGAAGATAAAAGTTTTTCTGATTTTAATGATGCGGTGAAGTTCATTCAAGAACGCCTTGCAGACCTAACTCTTGAAGCAACTAAAGATAAATCGCCAGAACAGCAGGATTCTTTATTAAAAAAGAGCTTTTCGTTATGGAAAACTATGGCGAAAGAAGGTCCTAAAGTATTTATGGAAACCATAAAAGATCCACGGAAGTCTGTTGCGCAACTTCAAGATCAAATTAGCGATTTTGGAGAAGATTTAATGGAAAAAGTTCCAATAGATCAATGGAGAAGTGCATCAAGGTCTGATTTAAATACTATAAAAGAATCTATTTCGGTATTGGCCGACGAGATGAAAAAACTAAACACAAAGGTTGATGCCCTAAATAAACCAGTAAAAACAAGTCGGCCTCCAAAAACGACTAAAAAGACAAGTGCACCTAAAAAGAAGTAAATCTTAAATGAGTCACCTTCAAAACAAACTACAAGAACTTAAGCAGTTTCAGGAAGACGCGATAATTCGTATTCAAACATTAGGGCAGTTTAATTTGTGGCGTGAAAATGAAAAAATTGATTCGAAACAATGGGGAAGAGATAAAACTGTTCAACTATTGCAATATTTAATATCCAATAGGCAGCGTCATGCGCTTCACAAAGAAAAAATTATGGATCATCTTTGGGAAGATGGAGACGATCGCGATTTTAAAGTTGCTTTGCATGGTGTTAATAAAGTTTTAGAACCCAAAAGACCTTCAAGAACAGATCCAAGCTTTGTTATTAGGCAAGGTGTTAGTTATCAATTAGATACAGATAAAGTGTGGATAGATGTGGACGCTTTAGAAAAGTATATTATAATTGGCAATGAAGCCTTTGGTGAGGATATGGCAATTTCAAAAGCAGCTTATAAGGCTGCAATTTCATTATATAAAGGCGTGTATTTACCCAATAGAATTTTTGAAGATTGGTCGTCTGAAGAACGTGAAAAAACTCAAATCCTTATTTTAGGCGCTTATGTAATACTCGCCGAAATCCTGTTAAATGAAAACCCTTTAGAAAGTATCAGATTAGCACAGTGTGCTATTGCTATTGATAATACTTGGGAAGATGCCTATCGATTGCAAATGCAAGCATATATTATTAAAGGAAACAGACCGCAAGCTATAAAAGCTTATCAAAAATGCGCAGATGTATTAGATCAAGAATACGGTATAGATCCGTTACCCGCTACTAAAAATCTACTTCAAGAGATAGAAAGTATACAATAAAAAAATATTTTTTATTTTTCAAAATGCCCATTATTGCTGTGTTTTAAGCTTTCTTTATAAGTTTTACTCCACTTTTATTACGCGTAAATATATAATTGCAACTCATTTGTAACTACTCGATGATATGTTCGCACCATAAATTAATAAATAAACATTA
The DNA here is from genome assembly GCF_013001275.1 of Flaviramulus sp. Classification (GTDB taxonomy): domain Bacteria; phylum Bacteroidota; class Bacteroidia; order Flavobacteriales; family Flavobacteriaceae; genus JABDMV01. The sequence continues at coordinate 4,622 of NZ_JABDMV010000059.1, read as the reverse complement.
AAAAAATATATTATTATGGCAACTAAAACAAAAAAAGTGCAAGAAACAATCATAGAGTCTACTGCAAACAAAGCATTAGGTTTAGTAACAAAAGCAAATGATTTAGCGTTAAGCACAACTGAAAAAGTGGTATCAAAATCAATTGACTTAACTGAAAAAGGTTTAGATCTTTCTTCTAAAATTGTAAAGAAAGGTTTAAATGCTTCAGCAAAAAATCAAGATTTTGTGTTTAATACTTTAGAAACCGTAAAAGGTAAAGCGGTTAAGTTTTTACCAAAATTTAAATAATTACTAAAAATACCGGAAGGCATACATAAGTGCAACTCATTTGTAACTCACTGATTGTATGTTTGTACCAGAATTAAAATAATAATAAAAATAAAACCAATATATCATGGCAACAAAAACAAAAGCAAAAGCAAAAACAGCAGCAAAGAAAGTTAACAAACCTAATGTTGCAAAAAAAGTTAACACAAGTTTACTTAATGTATCAATAGCAGCAATAAATACTACGATTGATAATGGAGAAAAGTGGCAAAAACTAGCTTCTAAATTAATTAAGAAGTCAGAAAAAGTAAGAGAGCAACAAATAAATATGATTTTTGATACAGCAGAATCTGTAAAAGGTCAGTTTATGGTTGGTGCAGATAAAATGAAAGATTTAGTTGGATACGATGCTGAATTAGTTGAAAAAGCTAAAGCAAAAGTAATTAACAATCCAGTAAGCAGAAAAGTTGTTGGTATTGTTGAAGATATTACTGAAAAAGTATCTGAAAACCCAATGGTTCAGAAAGCAGAAAAAGCTACTGAAGATATAAAAAACATGGGAATGGCTAAATATAATGACTTAAAAGGAGACGTGTTAAAGCAAGCTTCAAAGGTCGTTAACAAAGCCGAAGCTATTATCGAAGATGCTAAATCTGCTCCAAAATCTAAAGTGACTAAAAAAGTAGCTCCAAAGAAAACGGTTGCTAAAAAAGCAACTAAAACTGTTGCGAAAGTAGCACCTAAGAAAGCAGTAGTTAAAAAAACTGCAGCAACAAAGGCAAAAGCAACACCAAAGAAAACTGTTGTAAAAAAAGTGACTACAACAAAAGCTAGCGCACCCAAAACAACTGCAGTTAAAACTGAAACAGCTATTAACAAAGAAACTGTTGCTAATGTAGCTGAGGTTAAAGTAGACGTTCAAAATTAATTAGATTTAACTTATAATATAACTTAAAATGAGTACTAAAAAATCAATGCTAGAAACACCAAAGAAAATGGTAAGTCAAGCACTAAACAAAACAAAAAGCACATTACAATCTGCAAATAGTTATGCGCTTAATACAACTGAAGAAGTTGTTTCTGAAGGAATAATTGTTGCAGAACAATGGCAAACTGTTGCCAACAAAGCTTTAAAAGGTAGTTTATCTTTAGCGGCAACTCAGCAAGATATTGTTTTTGACGCCTTAACCGGTATGAAAAAACACATTATCTTAAGCAAAAAGAGGTTTACTAAACTTATTGCTTAGGTTAAAATAATTGAATTAGATTTGGTTAGAAGTGTAAACCAAGTTGCATGTTAAATGTAGCTTGGTTTTTTTTGTTCTATAGTTTTGAGTTTAACCGAGTACATTTTGTACTTTTAAACTTAAATTTTTATTAATGGTTAAGAAAAAGAAAATTTCGGCTTCAGATATTATAACGTTCTACATGGATTATGTTGTAGAACATGAATGTAAACCTGATTCTGTTGAAGATTTTGCTGAGTTACATCAATTTGATGATGTTATTTTTTATAACCACTTTGCATCTTTTAAAGAATTAGAAAAGACGATTTATAATGTTCTTTTTGAAAACTCTTTAGTCGTATTAAAACAAACTCCAGAATACCTAAGTTTTAGTAATAAGGACAAGTTACTTAGTTTGTATTATACGTTTTTTGAAAACTTGGCGCTTAATCAAGATTATATTAAGCTGAGTTTAAAAGGATTCGAAAATCAATTGAAAGCACTTTCAGTATTTTCAATGTTAAGAAATAGTTTTATTGGCTATATAGATGAGCTGAATTTAGAAACATTTAATTTAAATGTGGATAGTATTGAAAATATTCAGAAAAGAACGATAAAAGAATCTGCATGGATTCAATTGTTGTTTACAATAAAATTTTGGCTAGACGATAATTCTGAAGCGTTTGAAAAAACTGATATTTTCATCGAAAAGTCTATTAATACAAGTATGGAATTACTAGATACCAAATCACTTCATAATATTATAGATTTCGCAAAGTTTTTATATAAAGAAAAAGTGAAATAGCAGCATACATATGCAATGAAGACACTAAAAAACATACCAATTACTAAAATTCAACGCGCATCAAAACTGGTGCAAACCGGTGCTAAGGTTGGTGTGAATTATCTAAAATACTATGGTGATAAAATGGTGAATCCGGAAGCCGATGCAAAAGATAGGTTAAACGAATCTAACGCCACTGATATTTATGATAGCTTAAAAGATTTAAAAGGTAGCGCACTAAAATTAGCACAAATGTTAAGCATGGAGAAAAATATTTTGCCTCAAGCTTATGTTGATAAATTTTCGCTTTCACAATTTTCTGTTCCACCGTTATCAGCACCGTTAGTATTGAAAACTTTTAAAAAATCGTTTGGAAAGTTTCCTAATGAGATATTTGATGATTTCAATTCTGAAGCTGTAAATGCCGCAAGTATTGGTCAAGTTCATCGTGCTTTTAAAGATGGGAAAGCACTTGCAATTAAGATACAATATCCAGGAGTTGCAGATAGTATTTTATCAGATTTAGCAATGGTGAAACCTATTGCAATGAAAATGTTTAATATAAAAGGTGAGCATTCTGATGTGTATTTTAAAGAGGTAGAAGGGAAGTTGTTGGAAGAAACTAATTATTTGCTGGAGATTGAACAAAGTAAAGAAGTTGTTACAGCCTGCCAGGATATTCCTAATTTGAAATTTCCAAAGTATTACGAAGAATGGTCGTCACAGCAAATTATTACTATGGATTGGATGGAAGGGATACATCTTTCCCAATTCACAAAAATAAATACGAATCAAGATTTAGCAAATACGTTGGGTCAATCTTTATGGGATTTTTATTTGTATCAAATGCATAACCTAAAAAAAGTACATGCAGATCCGCATCCGGGAAATTTTCTAGTGTCAGAAGAGGGAAAATTAATAGCTATAGATTTTGGATGCATGAAAACGATACCAGAAGATTTTTATAAACCTTATTTTGAATTATTTAATTTAGAAGTATTAGACGACGCCAAATTGTTTAATTACAAATTGTTGGAATTAGAGATTTTAAGAAAAGATGATACCAAAGAAGAGGTGGACTTTTTTACCAATATGTTTCACGATGTTTTAAGCTTTTTTACACAGCCTTTTAGAGAAGATTCTTTTGATTTTTCAGATCCAAAATTCTTCGATAAAATTTCAGCTATCGGCGAGCGCTATTTTAAAGATACAAGAACCAGAAAAATGAATGCTAATAGAGGGTCGCGACATTTTATCTATATGAATAGAACCTTTTTTGGATTATTTAATTTAATGTTCGATTTAAAAGCAAAAAACGTCAAAATAGATAATTACAAATCATTATAAAGAATTTGTTTAATTTAGACGAATTAGCAATAAAATTTAAATACTATGCGCGCATAGTATTTCTGGAAAAAGCGTATCTTGCAAAACCAAAAAAAAGCAACTTTTGAAGTGTGTTTATATTTCTAAAATAAGCAAACAAACAGAGAAGTTTTAATTTAACAGTATAAAAAGAGTAATTAATGGCAAAGAAAATTGATTTGAAGGACATCGTGCAAGACGCATTAAGTACTTCAATCCAACAGATTTCGGGATCTGACGCTGCGTTTTTGTATGCAGAGTCACCTACAAGTCCGATGCATATTGCATCATTAAATATTGTTGAAGGGTCATTAAAATTTGAGGACTTTAAAGAAATTATTGCATCGAAATTGCATTTAATTCCTAAATTCAGACAGCGATTACTTAATGTGCCAATGAATCTGGATTATCCATATTGGGTTGATGATCCAAATTTTGATTTGGACTTACATTTAAATCGTATAAAATTACCTGATCCTTCAAATTGGAGGACATTAAGAGATCTTACATCTACATTGTTTAGTGCGCCATTGGATTTACGCCGTCCGTTATGGTCAGTACATTTTATTGAAGGAATTGATGAGATTGCCCAAGTGCCAAAGGGCTCCGTTGCTATTGTTACTAAAGTTCATCACGTTATGATTGATGGTAGTTCTGGTGTAGGCATTATGGGTGTATTATATGATAATGAAGCAAACGGAAAACAAAAAGCACGTTCAAAACCAAAATCATTTAATCCAGAACCATTACCTGATGAATTAAGTTTATTATTAAAAAGCGGGTACGAGTTTTTTAAAAACCCGTTTAAAATACCAAAAACGGTCGCAGAGACAGCCTATAGTTTTATTAAAAGTAAGGCAGCCAAAACGCTAAGTATTCAAAAGGAATTTAGCTCGACAAAATTTCCAGTGCCAATTACTATTTTCAATGGTTCAATTTCGGCGAAAAGAACTTGGGGAACAGCCATATTATCTTTTGAC
>NZ_JABDMV010000042.1 GCF_013001275.1 Flaviramulus sp. | reverse complement strand
GCTGGATAACTAGCAACGAAATAGGATTTGGTAAAGTAATGATGCCGTTACGATTAGCCTTAGTTGGTGCTTTACAAGGTCCTGATGTGTTCGATATTATGTTTATGATTGGTAAGGCTGAAACGGTTAAACGTATTCAACAAATAGTCAGCATTCTATAATTTTTAATTAAGTAAAATACTTATTTTAATAAAAATCAAGCTTCTAAAAATTTAATTTACTCATTAATCTTCCATTCTTTTTAGCTTTTGAATGTATATTAATACTACAACATTTGTGTTTTGTCGAGTTTTTTAATACTTTTACCGAATATTTTATTAGTAATTACCTCCATTTATTAATAAAGCGTCCTTAAGAAACATGAACTTAACCAATCAATCATGAATTCATTAAAATATTTTGCTGCACTATTTCTTGTGTCTTTATCCACTTATGGGCAAATGACTCACGGCTTCGAAATTGGTGCCAATCTTATGAGCGCTAACGTTAATCTAGACAACGAAGACCTAGTTACTACAACTGCCGTTGGTCCTAGAACTGGTTATGTGAGTGAATATAATTTAAATGAAAATCTCTTTTTAAGAGGTGCAGCGTTATTTCTGCAAAAGGGATTTAAGTATGAAAATGAAAGCTGGGTAATTAACAGTATTGATATTCCTATTAATATAGGTTATTCCGTTGATATAAAACCAGGAAAATTAAAATGGTTTATTGATGGTGGAGCAAGCATTGAATTCAATACTAAAGCCACCACAAGAATTAATGATGAAACTATAATATTAATAATTGGTAAGGAAGAAGGAGAAATAAAATCGATTTCGTCAGGAATAAATTTCGGAACAGGAATTGAGTTTTCCAACCTAATCAAATTAAGAATAAATTACTACAGCGGTTTAACAAATATGATAAATACTTCCGGTTCCGATGAGTGGAAGAATCAATATATAGGATTATCCTTAAATTTTTTATTTAGAAAATAGAACTCATGAAAAAACGTTGCCTCCAATCTTTTAAAAAAACATACTTACTTACAGCTTTATTTTTTATTCTTTGTGTAGCAAGTAATGTATCTGCAATTAATAACTATAAAACAAAAAAACCTTTCAATAATAAAGGTCTTTTTTCCATCCAGTTTTCCTGGAATAGCGATTCTTACTCAAAAAATCTTTCGGTCGAGGTAAGCTATAAAAAAGATGGGTTTTTGAAAAAAACTAAGAAAAGTGGTGCAACAGCTTTTAAGGTTTCAAAAAATCAGTTCATCAATATTGAATTGCCAGAAGGCGATTATGAATTATTAGCAATTAATTTAAGCGGCCCCGATTTTCCAGCAGGTAAATACCTCCGCATTCCCTTTGAGCACAAGTTTAAGGTAATATCAGAACAAATAACCAACGGAGGATTAGTCTATATCATTCGTGAAAATAAGCAGGCTCATAATGTTATGAACTTGAAAATAAACAATGACGAAGATCTTAAGCGATTTATGACTACGTACCGGCCTGAATTTGCGAGCAATCTGGATAAAATGACACACCCATGGCCTTTCTTGAGCAATGAGAAAGTAGATAAGCTTATTATATCATTTGCTGACCTCTTAGTTAAAAGAGAAGGCTTTGCAAAACGCCCTAAAGTAAATTACCTATATGCTTCGTTAGGAATGATTATTAAGATGGAAAAGAATGCAGAAGGGAAGGTGCTTTCTTATAAACTCCTTCCAACTCCCACTTATCAGCAAATAAAGAAAATGGTATTAAAAAAAGGCGGGAAAATTCTTTGCGATTTAGAAAACGACAGTTTCCTATATGGAACTGATGAAGGTTTGGAATATATACCGTTGCCTGAGGCATTAGAAAAATCTCCAATACTTACACAATTAAAAAATGGCGATTATATTATGCACGATAGAAATCTCAATATATTTACGAGTGATGATTCGTTTAATTGGAAAGCACATTTAGAATTTAATCAAGAATTCGAGCAATCCTTTTTTCAAGCCCGTTCCACTAGTATGAAAATCTATGAAGGAAAGGACAACCTTTATTTTTATACTACTGGTATAGGAAAAAATAAAAAATTGCTGCGCTCACCTCACTCTGATTATAAATTCGAAAATATTGAGGTTTCAAAAGATATTCTTAAAATTCCAATGGTCACTGAAACTAGCTCTAATCTTGTTATAGGGCCTGTTTTAAAATTAAATGCTTCAGCAAAGCGACCAGCTTATATTTATGTAAAGGAAAAAGAATCCCAAATTTGGGAAGAACGCGCGCTTCCTTTTGGCGATTGTTATGGTTTTGCTCCAGATAGAAATGACGATACTATTTTCTTTACAAAATGTACCGAAAGTGAGTGGCACCAAAGTAAAGACGGAGGAAAAACATGGGTTAAATATGAGACTAATACAGTAGCATCTAACAAAGAGTAATCTTTAAAACTTATTATTAATATAATATATCTTTTTGATTAAAACGAAGCCACAGCTCCTAAAACTAACATGTTTTGATTTCCTTTAAAACGGGCATTTCCACCAGAAGTATCTATGTCTTGGTTTTCAAGCTTTTTTAAAATGTTAGTTAGCCCATAGATATATTGCGCTTTTAGTTTGAAGTTCTTAATTCCCACTGACACACCTACGGCACCATTTAAGTTAAATTGAGAAATATCTGAAATGTCTTCTGCCGAAAGGTTTGAATAGTTATTTACGTAATATCCCTCTTGTGCCTTGTCCTTTAATTCTAATCTAGAATTATATTGTAACATAGGTCCTAAATCGATCGTAAAATGATTTTGAATAACTTTAATTTGCATGAGCATCGCTACTTGGGCAGCAAACATTTTGTATTTAATATACTCATCTTGAGAGCTTACTAAAGCAGGTCGTCCTAAAATTTCAATACTACTTTCTGATAGTTGCATACCAAAACTAACATTATACCAACGTAATGAAATATCGACATCAGAGGATATGCCTCCCAAGAATCCCTGAGCTTGTTTAGTGATAAAATTATTGGTTGTTATATCAAATTTTGTAATTCCGCCGGTTATAGCAAAACCATTTTGAATAGGATATCTTCCTTTTTGCGAAAAACTTTGTGTAACAAAACATGTACTAATAGCTACTAATAAGAAAAGTCGATTATATTGCATGTGTTTAAGATATACGCGACCAAATATAACATAATTTTTGTATCTTAATTTTCTAACTTTTTTAAATATATTATGAACTTCTATCTCATCCCTTTTATTTTTTTAGGATTAATTATTTTAATTTCTTCTTTCTTTATTGTGAAACAGCAAACAGCTGCTATTATTGAACGTTTTGGTAAATTTCAAAGCATTCGGCAGTCTGGTTTACAGTTAAAAATACCATTAGTAGACAGGGTAGCTGGTAAATTAAGTTTAAAAATTCAACAACTAGATGTCATTATTGAAACCAAAACTTTAGACGACGTTTTTGTGCGTTTAAAAGTATCGGTACAATACAAAGTGATTAAAGTGAAAGTGTACGATGCCTTTTACAAATTAGATTATCCGCACGACCAAATTACATCATATGTTTTTGATGTTGTTCGTGCTGAGGTACCGAAAATGAAATTAGATGATGTGTTTGTGAAAAAAGATGATATTGCATTAGCAGTAAAGGCGGAACTTAATGATGCCATGTCGGATTATGGGTTTGATATAATTAAAACTTTAGTTACCGATATCGACCCTGATGCTCAAGTAAAACAGGCCATGAATCGTATTAATGCGTCCGAACGTGAGAAAATTGCTGCTCAATTTGAAGGAGATGCGGCACGTATTTTAATAGTTGAAAAAGCAAAAGCTGAAGCTGAAAGCAAGCGTTTACAAGGACAAGGTATTGCAGACCAACGACGCGAAATTGCACGTGGTTTAGAAGAATCGGTTGAAGTATTAAATCGTGTGGGTATTAATAGTCAAGAAGCATCTGCACTAATTGTTGTAACTCAGCATTACGACACATTACAATCGTTAGGCGAAGAAACAAACAGTAACTTAATTTTATTACCAAATGCGCCCCAGGCGGGAAGTAATATGCTAAACGATATGGTAGCTAGTTTTGCAGCTAGTAACCAAATAGGTGAGGCCATGAAAGAGGCTAAAAACAAGAAGAAACAATAATTTGTTAATATTTTCAATGTTGCTTGAAGCCTTATAGAAATATAGGGCTTTTTTATTGCTTTTGTTTATCGTAACTTTGTATTAATGCCTTAAGACTGTCTCTATAATCAGTTAGCATACTAATTTCTAACGTATTGCTTTTTACGGCTTCCTGCGGTAAGGTGCTTCTGCTTTCGTCTAAATATTTTTGAAGCTCTGGGTATTGCTCTTCAATGACTCGAGTAAGTGTAGAGATTTCACTTAAGATATCTGTTTTTTCAGTTTTCATAATCTTATTATTTAGCATTTAAAATATAAGAAAATGAAAATAATTTATCTCTTAAATAATTATTAAATTATTTAAAAGGATGACGTTCCTCCCAATTTTGAGATGGATTCATAAGTTTAAAAACCTGCTTTAAAATAGCATTTAAATAAGTATTTGTGTGTTTTAAATACACTACCATGGCTTTAGGCTGCGCACCTACCGAGCTTTTAATTTCCATAGCTGTTCTTGCATATACAATAGTTTTAAACTTACTATCAATACCGAACTTCAACATATCGTAAAGCAAATTTAAGTATAGTTGATTTGTATATTGATGTTCCGTATTATATCCTAAAAAATAGGTTTCTAAGGCGTTATTATTTAATATTAGTGTGTAAAATCCAACTAATTGATCTTCCAAATAATATCCAAAAACTTTAAAATTCTTTTGCAATCTTAATTTTAAACAGTAAAAATGATTTTCAGGTAAAAGAAAGGTATTGAATTTAGCGTTGTTAGAAACATTCATATATAATGTATGCAATTCGGAAGTATGATGTTTTACATCTTCAAGACTTAATTCAATTGTTTGTATTCCGTTAAGTTTTTTTCTTGCGCGCTTATACCTATCGCGATATTTTTTATGTAAACTGGCCGTGTAATCTTCAATACTGTTCCATTTAGGGTGTTTGGATAGTATCATATTAGGCTGTACAAACACCTTGTGCAACTTCTCAGAATTAAAAAAAGATTTTTGATTATGAATGGAATCATTTTCAAAATAATCCTTTAACATGACAGCCCTTATTTTTTTATTTTGAATGTTTTTAATTGTGATTTTTATTTGGTCTAACGCAGAAAAAACAGCTTCAAAAAATTGCGTTTGAGAAATAATTTCTTCGTTAAAAAAAATTCCGTGTTGTCCAGTATGGGTTAAGTTGCCAACAACCAAAATATTCCCTTTTAATACTTTAGAAACCAAATCTCGAAAGAATGTTTTCAAACAAGAGACTTTTGTCTTCCTAAAAATATCTTGTAAATACAGCTGTACACGTTGTATTACAGCAACAGCAACTAATACGTTGTCTTTAAAAATACCTACATAAAACCATTGAATATTGTTAGGAGAAGCCTCTTCAATAGCTTGTAAATAGCGGGACTGCAAAAACACATCATGTTTTACAAGCGTATCCCAACCCTCTGGAAGATTATTAAATGATTTATAAACGTTATAGTGTATCAATAGAAAAAGAAAAAGACTGAAAAATACAATTCTCAGTCTTTAAATATGTTAAAAGTTTACAAAAATTATTTCCATCCACAAACAATAGCACCCATAATACCTAAAGTTACAATCCAGTACCCCGCATTGATCAATATATATTTGCCGCTTTTACGTTCAAATAAAGCATTTGTTCCAATAATTGGTAAAGCCACAAAAATTCCGGCAAAAACACCATGAAGCGCTCCATGTTTAAAAGTTCTAAAAGCGTCGCCATAATCAGCCATAAATGCAGCATAAGATGGTTTAGCAAGACTAGCATCTCCGCCAACCAAACTTAAAGCTCCGGTTTGATGAATACTCATTTGCATCATAGTCATTGCTAACAGAAAAGCAAAAATGAAAGCTAGGATGAAAATTTTCACCATGTTTCCTCCTTTTAATTGCTCTTCTGATAAGCCAGCGGCTGCCATCCAAGCGTTTCCAAATACTTTTGGGTTGTACCAAATAAAGCCGACAAATAATGCCGATACTGCTGCTACAAGAATTGCAGGAAAATTTAAAAAATCCATAATTATAGTGGTTTATAGTTAGTGCACTAAATGTACAAAAAAACCCTGAGTTTGTTTGCTCAAGGTTTTTTCGGAATATTGTATTTAACTACAACTGTTTTGCCTCTGTAACTAGTAGAGCATTTTTATCATCTAATGCCTTGGCGATAAATTCATTTATAGCATCGTTTTTTTCCAATCCATTATTAAGTAAAACACCAAGAGTAATCATTGTAATAATTCTGGTTCCAGATTTTTTAACCGATGTATTAAATAATGGTTCTAACTCATCATAATTAACATTTTTAGCTAATTCTTGAATATCTGCTTTTGCCTTTGCTTGCTTATCTTCTGGTAATCTATCGTACTTTTTACCGTAAGATTTTATCTGATCTATAGCTGACCTATTATTTTGTTGCGGCTGTTTTTGTTGATTTTGATTTGTGTTTTGTTTTGGCTTAACTTTTGCCCAAGTATCGCGTAAACCTACTGTTTTATTGAATACTAATTTATCAGAAGACGAATCGTTATCTACATTAAAATAGCCCAAACGCTGAAACTGAAATCTGTCACCTATTTCAGCATCCTTTAAACTTGGCTCAACATAAGCTTTAATAATTTTTAAAGAATTTGGGTTGATAAAATCCATAAAATCTTTGTCTTGATGACTATCTGGTGCTTCATCGGTAAACAGCCTATCATACTCTCTAACTTCAGCTTTTACAGCATGTTTTATTGATACCCAATGCAAGGTTCCTTTTACTTTTTTCGATGTGTCCTCAGAATATGTACAATGAACTTCAACAATATTTCCATCGGCATCTTTTACAACGCTTTCTGCTTTAATAATGTATGCATTTTTTAGTCTGACTTCGCCCTCTAATTTCAATCTAAAAAACTTACTGCTGGCTTCTTCTTTAAAATCTTCTTTCTCAATATATAACTCTCTTGAAAAAGGGACTTTTCTAAAACCTGCGCTTTCATCTTCCTGATTATTTTCAGCATCTAACCACTCAACTTTATCCTCTGGATAATTTGTAATAATCAATTTTAAAGGATTTAAAACAGCCATTACGCGAGGCGCTGTCTTATTTAAATCTTCACGAATACAAAACT
>NZ_JABDMV010000057.1 GCF_013001275.1 Flaviramulus sp. | reverse complement strand
TAATATAAAATGTTATGACTTTAAATTGTGTAGTAGTAGACGATTCAGCAATACAACGTCTCTCTATTGTTAAGTTAGTAGAGAACCACCCCGGTCTCAACTTAATAGCAGAGTACAGTAGTGCTTTAGAAACTAAAAATGGTTTGAATACGCATCAAGTTGACTTAATCTTTTTAGACATTGAAATGCCAGTGCTAAATGGATTTGAACTTTTAGACGTATTAAACAACAAACCCCAAATTATCTTTGTAACCGGTAAAACCGAATATGCTTTTAAAGCATTCAATTACGACGCTACCGATTACTTGCATAAACCCATTACAAGAGAACGTTTTAACACTTCTGTAGATAAAGCACTAGAGCAACATAGGTTGACTTTAGACTTTAACGAGGAAGAAGGCGAACATATTTTTGTAAAGAGCAATCTTAAAAAACGTAAAGTTTATATTAAGGACATCAAATGGATTGAAGCTCTTGGTGATTATGTAAAATTAGTAACAGAAGAAAATAGCTTAGTAGTTTTATCTACTATGAAATCTTTTGAAGCTGAATTACCAGAAGGGAAATTTTTAAGAATTCATAAATCTTATATCGTGAATCTTGATAAGATTGACAGGTTTAACAGTAAAAATGTTGAAGTTGGCGCTTACGAAATTCCTTTAAGTAGAAATAAAAAGACCCAGCTAGTTGACGCTTTAAATAATATTTAAAAGCCCAGCGAACAATATTAGATTAAAAGTTATCGACATTTAAAATTACTTTAACCGACCGAAAATCTTTTATACTCAAGAAGCTATTATTAATTTTAATAATGGCTTCTTTTGTTTTTAATAATGATTGTTTTTTAGGGATTTTTACTAAAATATTTTTATGAAATTGGTTTCTAATTCTGGCAATTGGCGGCGATTCTGGTCCTAATACATTAGTATCAAACACCTGTCTTAACGATTTTGCATACCAAATTGAAGCAGCCTCTACCCTATTATAATCTTTGTGTTTTAAAGTGATTTTTATTTGTTTGTAAACAGGAGGATATTTATAATTATATCGATCATTCATCTGCTCATTAAACATATCGATATAATTATTATTGGAAACTTGCTGTAATATATTGTGATGCGGGTTATAGGTTTGAATCAAAACTTTTCCGCGTTCCTCAGTTCGTCCTGCCCTACCTGAAACTTGTAACATAAGTTGAAAACTTCGCTCATGTGCCCTAAAATCAGGAAAATTTAGCATATTATCCGCGTTCATAATACCAACCAATTTCACATTTCTAAAATCTAATCCTTTAGTAAGCATTTGCGTGCCCACCAAAATATCAATCTCTTGCTGTTCCAACGCTGTTATAATTTTTTCGTAACCGTATTTTCCACGTGTTGTATCTAAATCCATACGTGCCACATTATTATCTGGAAACAATAGTTTTACTTCTTCTTCAATCTGTTCAGTACCAAATCCCTTATTATTTAAATCTTGACTGGCACATGCCATGCAATCTTGCAACATGGCCATATTATAGCCACAGTAATGACAACGTAATTGATTTCTGTATTGATGATAGGTTAAACTTACATCGCAATTTGGGCATTGCGGTGAATGACCACATGTTTTGCACTCTATAATTGGAGAAAAACCACGCCTATTTTGAAATAATATAATTTGATGACCTTCTTTTAAAGTTTTAGTCATTTCTTCAATAAGTCTATCGCTAAAATGCCCTTTCATACGTTTCTTTTTCAGCTTGTCCTTTATGTCAACAAGCTCAATATCGGGCATCAATACATTATTAAATCGATGCATTAGTTCCACAAATCCAAATTTATTTTGTTTCACATTAAAATAACTTTCTAAACTTGGAGTCGCAGATCCTAAAAGCGTTTTAGCTTGATGCATATTAGCCAATACGATTGCAGTGTCTCGCGCATGATAACGTGGCGCTGGGTCAAATTGTTTAAATGATTGTTCATGCTCTTCATCAACAATGATTAATCCTAAATAATTAAATGGTAAAAATATAGATGAACGCGCACCAATAACAATTTGCGCACTATTCGAATTGCTTAAAACATGATTCCATACCTCAACACGTTCTTGCGATGAATATTTAGAGTGAAAAATAGCAACTTGCTCACCAAAATAATTCTGCAGTCTTGATACGAGTTGTGTTGTTAATGCTATTTCTGGAAGTAAATACAAAACTTGCTTCCCTTTTTTTAATGTGTCTTCAATTAATTTTACATAAATTTCTGTTTTACCAGATGATGTTACACCATGCAACAACGTGACATTATGTGATTCAAACGACTCTTTAATTTCTTTTAACGCTAAAATTTGATGTTTGTTTAAACGCTTACTTTCTTCATTGTCATCGCCAGAATATTTAACTCTATCTGTTTGAATATGGTATTCTTCAAGAATACCTTTATCAATCAAAGTTTTTATTATTGCAGAAGTAGAATTGCTTTCTTTTAATAAATCTGAAACTTTTACTGGCTTTTTAGTTTTAACCGAGATAGAAAACAATGTTAAAACCACATCTTTTTGTTTATGTGCTCTTCCTAAATCCTCCAATAGTTTTTGTAAAGCAGATTCGGATGAAAAATTAGTATGCATTTTTACATATCTAACCAGTTTTGGTTTATATTTTTCATAAATTTCTTCTTCAACAGATATCGCATCTTTATCTATAAGTCGTTTAATTACTGGAAGCACATTTTTTTTATCCAGTATATTAGAAATATCATGAATTTTTAACGATGATTGATATTGTAAAGCTTCATAAACCAAAAACTCATCATCCAATAATATTGATTCATCAATAGTTTTTATAGTATTTTTAGTTATTACTGTTTCACTTTCTAAAATAAAAGCACTCGGTAAAGCTGCTCGCATAACATCTCCCAAAGTGCACATATAATAATTAGCTATCCATTGCCACAACTGTAACTGCTTTTCATTTACTATAAACTCATCATCTAAAATTTGATGAATATCTTTAGCCTCATATGCTACAGGGGCGTCATTATGAACTTTATAAACTATACCCGTGTAAATTTTCGATTTCCCGAATGGAACTGCCACTCGCATACCCGATTTTAAAAAATCTGCTTCAGATGCTGTTACGCTATAAGTGAATAGCATTTTAAGAGGAATTGGAATTATTACATCAATAAAATTTGGCATATCCAAAGGTAATAGGATAGTTTTAAAAAACCATCTTCAAAATCATGTTTCAATAAATAAAAAGCATTCCAGTTTAAAATATTTCCATCAGAAATTAAGTATCCTCTTTTGGGTACTTTCTTAAAAATTGTAGTGATGCGTTAAGTTCGTAGCCCAACAACAAAATATTAGAATTTAGCCATAAATAAAATAATAAAATTAACAGGGCTCCAATTGAACCATACAGTTTATTATACTGACTAAAATTTTCAATATATACCCCAAACAAATACGAGGTAAGCATTATAAGAAGTGTTGTAAAAATAGCACCTATTGAGAAAAATTTAGAATGCTTTCCCTCTTTTGTGCCAAAATAATATAATGTTGATGTCGCGATATATACCATAAATACAAAAAATACATACTTAGCCATATTTGCCCAAAAAACGCTATTTGTATCAACTTCATACCCTCTATTTTTTAATACATCTAAAAATTCTTGAACTATATAAATTTGAAAATACCCCAATACAGCTATGGTTGTTATTAGTAAAAAAGCTAAAATTAATGCGATACCTAATGCGTACATATACTGCTTAAACACGTTTCTAGACAATTGTTCATGGAATGAATTCTCAAAACCAGAAAAAACGGCATTTACACCGTTCGCCATTAGCGCAATAGATAAAATGAAAACAGTTGATAGTAAACCTCCCCGTTGTGTTTGATCAATATTTTCAAAGATATTATCAAAGAAAAATTCAGATGTTGTGGGTGGTAAAAATGATTGTAAAAATTGCTGAAACTCTATTTTAAAATCATCAATAGGAATATATGGGATAATTATTAAAACAAATAGCAAAAAAGGAAACAATGCCATAAAAAAATTAAAAGCTATCGCACTGGCTCTTGTTGTTAAAGCTCCTTTCACAATACCTGTTACGTATAGTTCTAACAAATCGTAAAATGATAATCCTTCCAGGCCGGGCAATTTTATTTGCTTAAAAAGCCTTACGAAGACATTAATTACAGGTATTTTATCAAGTTTGTCTTCTAGAAGCTTTGTCATTAATAGTTTGCATTGAGATTGGCCTCAAAGTTATTAAATTA
>NZ_JABDMV010000046.1 GCF_013001275.1 Flaviramulus sp. | reverse complement strand
GCTTTGATAATAATGAACCTATATGTGCTAAAGAAAATTTTGAATCTAATTTAAAATCAACTGGAGTTTCAGCATCATAACCATTCGTAATAACTTCAATAGGTTTGTTTGTTATTTGTTGAAACTCAGTTTTAGTTGTAAAGCTAGTTGCAAGAACTTGGTCAGCTGTATTTAAAACTTGCTTTTCTAAATCTTTATGCTTCTCTAGTGATGCTTTTGTAAGCTTCAATTGCTTATGATAACCTATCGTAGTCCATGGGTCTCTAAAATCTGCTAACCACTTTACTCCTAGTTGTTCTTTAAGCTTTAAACCAATTAAGTGCAAACTATGAGGCGGACCGGTTGTAATAACCACTTCAATATTTTCCTTTGAAATATAAGCTTTTAGATACTCGACAGATGGTTTTACCCAGTTTTTACGTGCATCTGGAATAAAAAAATTTCCTCGAACATAAAGTAGTGCCTTTTCAATAATATTCTGTCTTTTGCGTTCTGAAATAATGCCTTTACTAATTGTCTTTGAAGCTTTTTTAGAAAACAAACTAGCCCATTTATAAGGTTCTTTAATAGACTGTTTTAATATAGTTATGCTCTTTGGGATTTCAGTGGCTAAGGTTTCATCAATTATAGGGTAATGTGGATTCTCTGGAACATACACAATGGGTTCAATGCCAAATTCTGGTAAATATTTAACAAACTTCAACCAACGCTGTACTCCAGGACCTCCAGCTGGCGGCCAATAATATGTAATAATGAGTACTTTTTTAGGCACTTTTATGTTTTTTTAAACCGAATATGAATCCAGCAAGCAATAATAAACCTAACAACACGGAACTTGCTAAAGTAATCTTACTTCCTATTTTTACTACATCGGGATCAAATTTAAATTCTATTATATGTTTCCCTGCTGGAATTGGCATGCCTCGTAAAATATAATTTACACGCATATGAGTTGTATCTAATCCATCAATAAACGTTTTCCAACCGTTTCCGTAATATATTTCAGAAAATACAGCAAAACCATCTTTAAGGTTATTAGATTCATACTTTATATAGTTTGGTTGTACTTCAATTAATTTTATAGACGCTAAAGAATCAACCTCATAACGAGTTTTTAAATTATCAATAGTTTTATCTGAACTATAAATAGCTTTTCTTTTATTATCCAAACTATCAAGGAGCTTAATTTCTTCATTAGCCGAATCTACTTTTACCAAATTTTCAATAAACCAAACATTTCCGTTTGCTTCCTCATTTTCATAGGGAAACATCGTGCCCTTTTCATCTTGAGCAATAATATATTTGGTATTAAGCATGTTAAGAATGTTGATATTATTTTGACGTATATAAAAATCAAAAACTTCACTGTAACGCCTCAATTCTGCAGCATTATAGCCATGCAATGAATTATGAAAATAAGATGGTTTTGAAGGCCCAGAAACTAAATCATAAACACGGTAATACGTTGTATCTTTTAAAATTTCCTTATCAACTTCATTTGCTTGAAAAGGTTTGTTCATTGCTAAACCTGAGACAAAATCGTCATTATTTACATATCGCTTATCAACCCCAATTAAATCGAAAAGAATAAGTGCTCCAAATATGATAATTAGCCTTTTTTCTTTGAGCTTATCTTTGAGAAACATAAAAATTGTTCCGGCAGAAAGCAATACTAAAATAAATGTTCGAATGGTATCAGTAGTAAAAACTGATTTTCTGTCTGCTTTTAAAGCATCCACAAATTCTTGCCCGTAATTCTGACGATAAAAACCGTCATTAGCACCAACAAAATCAAATAATGATGATTTAAATAACAAGAAAACTACTGCTAATCCTCCCGTGATTATGGTTGCTTTTTTTAAAGCTTTAAGTTTATCTTCTTTCTTTTCAAAATCATTAAACAATCTAACGAGTCCGAAAATTGCTACTGCCGGAATACATAATTCTAAAATTACTTGAATTGATGTAACCGCTCTAAACTTATTGTATAGCGGGATATAATCAATAAAAAAATCTGTCAAAAACGCAAGGTTCTTTCCGAAAGATAATAAAAGTGAAAAAATTGTCCCACCAACAAGCCACCATTTTAAACGCCCTTTTACTAAAAACAACGCAAACACAAACAAGAAAATAATTACGGCTCCAATATATGCTGGCGCTTCAACTATTGGTTGTTTTCCCCAATATAGAGGTGCTCGTTTTGATTCTTGCAATGCTTGACTTGGAGTGGCTCCTAGTTTTCTGAAAGCTTCATAAGTAGCTGAGTCTTTGCCAACATTTTCGTAATTACCACCTCCCATGAATCTAGGTATAAATAAATTAAAGGTTTCGGCAAAACCGTAACTAAACTGAGTGATATAGTCTCTATCTAATCCAGAAGTTACTTCCTTTGGAGTGCCATCAGAATTTACTGTTAATTCGCTTTTACTACGCTTACTTTCTTTTACGTATTCATTCGTTGCTAATATATTGGTGGCATTTAAAGCTAATGATATTATTACCGCCAAAATTAAAATACCCACTGATTTAAAATAATGAGGTAGCATTTTCCTTTTAAAAGCATCGATTAAATAGGCAATGCCCAATATTATAACCAAAAACATGAGATAATACGTCATTTGAAAATGGTTTGCAACCAACTCTAACCCCATTGCAACGGTAGTTAATAAAAATCCGCCCAAATATTTCTTTTGAAAAACAAGAATAATTCCGCTTAACACCAACGGCATATAAGCAATTGCATGCGCTTTACTATTGTGACCAACCCCGAGTATTATAATTAAATATGTAGAAAACCCAAAGGCAATTGCACCAAGTGCAGCTAACTTAAAATCTACTTTTAGAACCAATAAAAGGATATAAAAACTTAATAAATAAAGAAATAAATAATCGGCTGGTCGGGGCAGAAACCGAAGCGTTAAATCAAGTTTTTTTACGTAGTTATGTGGGTATTTAGCGCCTAACTGATAGGTTGGCATCCCACTAAATGCACTATTAGTCCAATACGTTTCTTCGCCTGTTTTTGCCTTAAAGTCTTTTTGCTGTTTACTCATGCCGATAAACTGCACTATATCATTTTGATATATTTCCTTACCCTTTAAAACAGGGTTAAAATAACCAACCGCAAGAACTAAAAAACCTATTAAAACTAATAAATGAGGAAGTAATTTTTTTATAGAAAATTGCATGAATTGCTTTTAAGAAAATGATTTCGGAAATTAATCAATTTCTTCGTAATCAACATAATCACCAACATCTTTATTTGAATTTTTTGTTTTTGGTATTTTATCAATGGTAACTTCTCCTTCTTTCAATGGAGATTCTTGCTTCTGTTTTCCTTGAAATCCTTTAAATTGACCGCCAAAACGCTGCTCAGCTTTTTTAGCCGCATATTTTATTAAAAATGGTGCAAAAATTCTTGAAAGAATCTTAATACCATAGTAAACTAAAGCTATTATTAGTATGGTTCTTAGTAAACCCATATTAAACTACTGTTTATAATTTATAACAAAAATACAATTATGTATGTTTAAAAAACAGTCAAAAATGATAAAAAAAGTATAAAATATCTATATTTGAAAAGCCTTTAAGAATTTATCTCAAAGAAATCATTAAACCCATTATTATGAGCCCATATAAATCTACCTTGTTTTTTTTAGTATGCTTAATTGCACAAAATGGATTTTCTCAATATACGGATGTAATCAACTCGAACAGACCGGGCGTTTCACGAAGCGCCTTTTCTGTTGGTACAAACGTGGCACAAATTGAAGTTGGCCCATATATGATTAATGAAGAAAGAACTCCTGCAACTTCTTATAAGGTGGACGGATTAGGAGCCGATTTTGCTGCCCGATACGGATTTTTATTCGAACAACTAGAGCTCAATATAGAAGGGGCATTTCAAAGCGATACAAAAATCTTTACTGATAATACCATTGCTGAAGATGAAAGAGCTAATTTTAAATTTTTAACTATTGGTGCTAAATATTTAATATATGATCCTTATAAAAATTCTGAAGATGACAAGCCAAATCTATATAGTTGGAAAGCAAATCATCGATTTAAATGGAAATCATTAATCCCCGCTATTGCTATTTATGGAGGCGCAAATTATGACACAAAAAACAATCCTTATACTGCGCCAGGAATTGAAGGGTTTAGTCCTAAAGTAATGATTGCTACTCAAAACAATTTCTCGGGAGGCTGGGTTTTAGTACTTAACTTAATAAAAGATAGAATTGGTACTGAACAATCTGATTTTCAATACATTATAACCTTAACACATTCGTTTAACCCCAAATGGGTGATTTTTGGTGAAACACAGGGGATTCAAAGTGATTTCTATGCAGACAATCTTTTTAGATTTGGAGGAGCTTATTTGGTTGGAAAAGATTTTCAGTTAGATACTGCCTTAACAGTTAATACTAAAGATACGCCATCTGTATTTGGCATTACTCTGGGCGCATCATACCGATTGGATTTTCACCAAGATAAAGAAGTCGATAATGGTACTTCGGCACAATCAGAAGGTAAAAGACGTTCAAATAAAAAAGGTAAAAAAAATAAGGTTAACCAAAGTGACGATACTCCCATAAAAAGGAGAAAAAAGAAGACAATAGATTTTGACAACTAATTATTGAGGCTTAAAATTTAATATGATTACACTAAAAGAAGTAAAAACTAAAAAAGATTTAAAGGCTTTTGTAAAATTTCCGTTTAAATTATATAAGGGTTCAAAATACTGGGTTCCACCTATTATAAGCCAAGAAGTTAAAACATTTAACAAGAAGGAAAACCCTGTTTTTAATGATGCCGAAGCTACACTTTTTTTAGCCTATAAAAACAATGAAATAGTAGGTAGAATTGCTGCTATAATTAATTGGCTAGAAGTAAAAAGCCAAAATCAAAAAAAGATGCGTTTTGGCTGGTTTGACTTTATAGATGATTTAGAAGTGTCTCAAACGCTTTTAAACGAAGTAGAAAAAATAGGTAAATCACATAATTTAGATTTCTTAGAAGGACCGGTAGGTTTTTCAAATTTAGATAAAGTTGGTGTGATGACAGAAGGATTTGATTCTATTGCGCCAATGATTACATGGTATAACCACCCTTATTATATAAAACATTACGAAGCTGCAAACTATCAGGTTGAAAAATCTTATTCTGAAAGTAAGTTTCCTTTTGAAAATGTAAAACCTGAATTTTTTTATAAAGCTCAAGAGCTTATTAAAAGACGCTATCAGCTTAAAGCATTGAAGCTCACAAAAACTTCAGAGGTTATGCCCTATGCAGACAAAATGTTTGATTTATTTAATGAAAGTTATGCATCTCTGTCTTCCTTTGTAGCTATTAATGATGTTCAAAAAGAATATTTTAAAAAGAAATTTATAAGTTTCGTAAATCCCGAATACATCAAATTTGTGGTTGATAAAGATGACAAAATGGTTGGGTTCGCCATTGTAATGCCGGCATTTGCGAGGGCATTACAAAAAGCGAAAGGAAAACTATTTCCTTTTGGATTTAAACATATCATTCAGGCTAAAAAGCGCAGTAAAGATGTTATTTTTTATTTAATAGGTATTCATCCAGATTATCAAAACAAAGGAGTACACGCGGTTATTTTTAATGAATACTATGAAACATTTAAAGAAAAAGGTATTGAAACTTGTTTTAGGACACCAGAACTAGAAGACAATATTGCCATTCATCAAATATGGAAACATTTTGATCCGGTTGTATATAAACGCAGAAAAACGTTTAGAAAAAATATAGCATAAAAAAAGTCCGATTTTAATAAAAATCGGACTTTTTAATATATTAATTCTCTTTATAAAACTACTCGCCCATTGCTGCCATTACTGCGGCAGACAATCTCTTGTAAGTTCCATTTTCTAATCGCTCTCTAATAGCATCAAAAGCTGCCAGAGTTTCTGATACATCTTGTAATGTGTGCGTTGAAGTAGGAATTAATCGTAGTAAAATTAATCCTTTAGGTATCACAGGATAAACAACTATAGAACAAAAGATTCCGTAATTTTCACGTAAATCTCTTACCAGCGCCATAGCTTCTGGAATACTTCCTTTTAAATACACCGGTGTTACACAACTTTGTGTAGTCCCTATATCAAAACCATGCTCTTTTAAACCTGATTGTAATGCATTAACATTCTCCCAAAGCTTATTTTTCAACTCAGGCATTGTTCTTAGCATTTCCAATCGTTTTAATGCGCCTACAACTAATTGCATTTGCAAAGATTTAGCAAACATTTGAGAACGTAAATTATACTTTAAATAATCAATGATTTCCTGATCTCCAGCTATAAATGCACCCGTACTTGCAAGTGATTTGGCAAATGTTGCAAAATAAACGTCAATATCATCTTGAACACCTTGTTCTTCACCGGCTCCTGCTCCTGTTTTTCCTAAGGTTCCAAAACCGTGCGCATCATCAACAAAAAATCTGAAATTATATTTTTTCTTAAGAGCAACAATTTCTTTTAAACGACCTTGTTCTCCTCGCATTCCAAAAACCCCTTCAGAAATAACTAAAATTCCTCCACCAGTTTGTTCTGCCATTTTAGTAGCTCGCTCTAAGTTTTTTTCTAAGCTTACAACATCATTATGCTTATAAGTAAAACGTTTTCCCATATGTAAACGTACACCATCAATAATACATGCGTGAGCATCAACATCGTAAACGATAATATCATCCTTAGATACTAGCGCATCAATGGTTGATACCATACCTTGGTATCCAAAATTTAACAAGTAAGCCGCCTCTTTATTTACAAAAGATGCTAATTCATTTTGAAGTTTTTCGTGTAAATCTGTATGACCAGACATCATTCTTGCACCCATTGGGTAAGCCGACCCATATTTTGCGGCTGCTTCGGCATCCACTTTTCTTACTTCAGGATGATTTGCCAACCCTAAATAATCATTAATACTCCAAGTAATCACATCTTTTCCTTGAAATTTCATGCGATTAGAAATTTCTCCTTCTAATTTAGGAAACACAAAGTATCCTTCTGCTTGAGAAGCCCATTTTCCTAATGGTCCTTTGTCCTTATAAATTTTATCAAATAAATCTTTCATCTATAATAATTCTTATTGCTATTAAATTTTAAGACATAACTAAACTAAGAAAATGTTTTATTAAGGAATGAAAACATTATTAGTGTTTAAAATAAATAAGAAAACTTTCAAGTCTTTAGTTAGTTCTTGCAAAATTAATTATTTATATGGATTGACCACAATTTTTAATGTTCATTTATTAATAAAATAAAAAAAGAGACAACTTTTTACCATTTAAGCAAAAAATTATCTCTTTTAAAATAATTATTCTTACTATTTTATGTATTGTATTTTTTCTGCTGCTGCTTCATGAATACTATCAAAAAAGCCTTGTTCACTCATCCATTTGTCGCTATAAACCTTGCTCATATACCTTGAACCATGATCAGGAAATATAACAACTACGTTATCACCTTTTTTAAATGTACCTTCTTCACCTAATTGTAAAATGGCCTGCATTGCGGCTCCTGACGTGTATCCAGCGAAAATACCTTCAGTTTTTGCTAAAAGTCTTGCCGTATGGGCACTATCTTCGTCTGTAACTTTTACGAACTCATCAATTACATCAAAATCTGTAGCGCTAGGAATTAAATTTTTACCTAGTCCTTCAATTCTGTAAGGATATATTTCTTTATCATCAAACTCTCTAGTTTCATGATATTTTTTTATAACTGAACCAAAAGCGTCCACTCCGATAATTTTAATATGAGGGTTTTGCTCTTTTAAGTATTTAGCTGTACCAGATATAGTTCCACCTGTACCACTACAAGCAACAAGGTGTGTTATTTTACCTTCCGTTTGTTCCCAAATTTCTGGCCCCGTTGATTTATAATGTGCATCAATATTCAATTCGTTGAAATACTGGTTGATATAAACCGACCCTTTCATTTCTTCGTGCAAACGTTTGGCAACTTGGTAATAGGATCTAGGATCATCGGCACTTACATGTGCAGGACAAACGTAAACCTTTGCTCCCATTGTTTTTAGCATATCAATTTTATCAGCAGAAGATTTAGAGCTTACCGCTAAAACACAATTATATCCTTTTATAATACTTACCATAGCAATACTAAAACCGGTATTGCCTGACGTAGTTTCTATAATTGTATCTCCAGGAGAAAGTATTCCTTTCTTCTCTGCTTGCTCTATAATGTAAAGTGCTATTCTGTCTTTTGAAGATTGTCCTGGGTTAAAAGATTCAACTTTTGCGAAAAAGTTACCTTTAAACTTGGAAGCCATTTTATTAATTTTAATAAGCGGTGTATTGCCTACTAAATCTAATACATTATCAAATACTTGATTTCTGTGTTTCATAAAAGCTTTTTATAAACTGCTTATTTATTTAAAAATTTAGTGCAGCTTAAAACCGGACAAAAATAAAACATTTTTTTTTATTATCCATAAATTCCTTCTAAATCTAACAAAAATGCATATTCCAAGGCAACTTCTTTTAAACTTTCAAAACGGCCGGAAGCTCCACCATGACCGGTATCCATGTTAGTATGTAGTAATAATTTATTAGTGTCAGTTTTTAGGGTTCTAAGTTTAGCCACCCACTTAGCAGGCTCCCAATACTGAACCTGTGAGTCGTGCAAACCGGTAGTTACTAGCATATTTGGGTAATTCTTTGCTTCAACATTATCATAAGGCGAATACATCTTCATGTAATTATAGTACTCCAAATCATTAGGATTGCCCCATTCATCATACTCACCTGTGGTTAATGGAATGGTATCATCAAGCATAGTAGTAACCACGTCAACAAACGGAACTGCCGCTAATACACCATGATAAAGTTCGGGGTTCATATTAATTATTGCTCCCATTAATAAACCTCCAGCGGAACCACCATAAGCGTATAAATGTTTATTTGAAGTATATTTTTGATCAATTAGATATTTAGAACAATCAATAAAATCTGTAAACGTGTTATTCTTTTTAAGCAACTTCCCGTTTTCATACCAAGCTCTACCTAAATATTCACTACCTCGAATGTGCGATATTGCATAAATAAATCCTCTATCTAACAAACTTAAGCGAATACTTGAAAACGACGGATCGATAGTTGAACCATATGAACCATATGCATATTGCAACAATGGATTTGTACCATCTAATTTAATTCCTTTTTTATAAACTAACGATATTGGCACTTTTACGCCATCACGTGCTGTAACCCAAACTCGTTTAGATTCATAGTTTTCTTTTTTGAATTTGCCACCCAGAACTTGTTGTTCTTTCTTAATTTTTTTTTGTTTTGTTTTAAAATTATAATCTATAACCGAACTAGGTGTTGTTAATGAATTGAACCCATAGCGAAGTGTAACACTATCAAAATCGGGATTATTTCCAATGTAAGCAGTATATGTTTCAGAGTTAAAAGGTAAATAATAATCTTCTTCCCCATTCCAACTAATTATTCTTAAATTATTAAGTCCGTTTTCACGTTCATTAACTACCAAATAATCTTTAAATATTTCAATATCCTCAATTAGTACATCTTTTCTATGAGGAATTAAATCTTTCCAAAATTTTAATTGTGTGTTTGATTCTTGGGTTTTCGATATTTTAAAATTAGTAGCCTTATCTGTGTTTGAAATAACGTAAAAACTATCATCATAATGCGCAATAGAGTATTCTAGATTAGGCAAACGTTTTTGAAAAATTGTAAATGAATTATCAGGAGTATCTGCATTTAAAAATCTATATTCTGATGATAAAGTGCTGGACGATCCTATTACGATATATTTTTTTGATTTTGTTTTGTATACGAACGTATTAAAAGTTTCATCAGCCTCATTATATACTTCAACATCCTCACTAGAATCAGTATGTAATTTATGCTTAAATATTTTATGAGAACGCAGGGTTACTTCATCTTTCATGGCATAAAACAACGTTTTATTATCGTTTGCCCAAGTAGCTCTTCCTGTAGTATTTAAAATTTTATCAGAATAAATTTCCCCAGTTTGTAAATTTTTAATTTGAACGGTGTATTGTCTTCTGCTAACAATATCTGTTGAAAAGGCGGCCAATGTATTATCTGGACTAATTGAAATTCCACCTAAATTAAAATAAGCATGTTCTTTTGCCATTTCATTGCAGTCGAATAATATTTCTTCAGGGGCTTCCAA
This sequence comes from Flaviramulus sp., assembly GCF_013001275.1. Taxonomy (GTDB): domain Bacteria; phylum Bacteroidota; class Bacteroidia; order Flavobacteriales; family Flavobacteriaceae; genus JABDMV01. Next base: position 29,076 of record NZ_JABDMV010000046.1, on the reverse strand, counting down.
AGTCTCTTTTTTGCGTAGATAAACAGGATAATCTTTTCCGGTTTCATAACGTGTAATGTACCAATAGCCATTTAATTTATAAGGCACTGTGGTATCATCTTCTTTTATTCTACCTTTCATCTCTTCAAACAAATCCTTTTGAAAAGCTTCGGTATGCTGCATTATCTCTTTGGTGTATGCGTTTTCGGCATTCAAATAATCAATAACTTCCGGGTTTCCCCTGTCATTCAACCAATAATAATTATCGATTCTAGTATCCCCATGAATTTTAAGTGATTTGGGTGTTTTTTTAGCTACTGGAGGTTGAATTATTCTTTTCAAATGAAGTTATATTTATTCTAAAATAAGTCTTCAAAAATAGAAAAATTAAATAGTTTTGTAATGTAAATTGAAAATTATAAAAATATGTTTGGTGATATGATGAATATGATGGGTAAACTTAAAGAAACCCAGAAAAAAGTTGAAGAAACTAAAAAACGTTTAGATACGGTTTTGATTGATGAAGCTAGCAACGATGGAAAACTTAAAATTACGTTGACAGCAAATAGAATTATAAAGGCGATTGAAATTGATGATACTTTGCTAGAAGATAAAGAGCAATTGGAAGATTATTTAATTTTAACACTTAATAAAGCCATAGAAAAAGCAACCAATGTAAACGAAACTGAACTTGCAGCTGTTGCAAAAGAGGGTATGCCGAACATTCCGGGAATGGATATGTTTAAGTAAAACCCTAAAAGTTTTTTAAAAATTTAATAAGTATGGAATGCATGTCATTATTGTAATCTAAATGGGTTACCATACGCAGCTTGTTTCCTCCCATACTTATTATACGGATATTATTATCGGCAAGTTTATTTACAAAATCGTTTAGACTTACATCTTCATTTAATTCAAAGATTACAATATTTGTTTCTATACGCTCCACGTTTTTTATTATTGGTAATTGTGCTAAAACTATACCTATTTCCCTTGCTTTTTTATGGTCTTCTTTTAATCTATCAATATTATTATCTAAAGCAAAAAGTCCGGCAGCTGCCAAATATCCAGCTTGCCTCATATTGCCTCCAAATATTTTTCGTATTCTAATCGCGTTTTCCATTATTTTAGAGTCACCAACTAATACAGACCCGACAGGACAACCTAATCCTTTACTTAAGCAAACCGAAATGGTGTCAAATACTTCACCATATTGATTGGCTGTTTCGTTTTTTGCAACTAAAGCATTCCAAATGCGCGCGCCATCAAGATGAAAACCAAGTTTATTTTCATCACATACCATTCTGATTTTTTTTATTTCATTAAAATCCCAACAGGTACCACCTCTTCTATTAGCCGTGTTTTCAATTTCTACCAAACTTGTTTTACTGTAATAATAATCAGCAGGATTTATGGCTTTCAATACATCATCTGCTTTAAACATCCCATTATTTTCATCTAAAAGTTTACATGATACTCCACTATTAAATGATACGCCGCCAGATTCGTAATTATAAATATGAGCATATTTATCGCAAATAACCTGTTCTCCAGGATTTGTATGTAGCTTTAAAGCTGTTTGGTTTGCCATAGTTCCGCTAGGAAAAAACAATGCTTCATCCATACCAAACATATTTGCAATTCGGGTTTCTAATTGGTTTACGGTTATATCTTCTCTAAACACGTCATCTCCAACTTGGGTTTCCATCATAGCTTCTAACATCTGTTTTGATGGCTTTGTAACGGTGTCGCTTCTTAGGTCAATAATCATAAAACAGTATTTTTGATAAAACTATAAAATATTAACGATTAGGTTTATATTTTTCATTAATTCTTACAATTGCTTATGTAAAAAGCAACTAAACCTATTTAATATCAGTATTTAAATAAATAATATTGTTAGTTATCGAAAAAAACTAACATTTTATCTGTTCGTCGATAAAAAATAATCCAAATATTCTTTGTTAGTTGCATTTTAACGAAAATTTTGCTCTAATAATCTGTTAAACAAATAAATAATTCATAGAACGAAAATTTTGACTTAATGGAGGTAATAAGAATATATTCGTAGTTAGAATTGTTATTAATCAATATATAGTTAAATTATTTTTGGGAAAATTTAATTAAAACTCTCAGACTAGTTACTTTTTTATCCAGTATAAGATTTACCGGTTAAAATTTAAAGAACTATTCTTATATCGAATTTTATTGCCAAATAATCGAACTAATTATTTTAATAAAAATTTATTAACTAAATTGTTAAGTAACACTCTCACAATCAACATACTCCTCGAAAATATATAATTGGTGTTTGTTTGTTAGTTTTTTATGTTTAATGCTATTAATTAACTTTATTTTAATTTAAAAATTATGAAAAAAATTATTTTTACGCTTGTAGGGATTTCCTTTTTAATCTTCTCTTGCCAAAATGAGCTTCTAGATTTGCAAGAAAGTTCTATTCAATCGGAATCATTCTCAAGTTCGCCACAATCCGGTGTTGTTGAGTGTAAGGTAATCGATGCAGACCGTGCTCCTTTTGGAGATCGTCAACCAGCTGCCAATTTATGGTGGTCATTAAATGGAGGAAATGATTATTTTACAACATCAACATATTTTTCATCTTCAGAAGACCATAAACTAAATTTTATTGAAGTAGATGATAATACAGCACGTATAATAGGATCTACAATTAACGAAAAAGGATGCGTTGTTGAAGTTGATGTTAGGTTAATAAATAAAAAAAACTGGGATGATTGGAGTACTTCTACAATTAACGGTATTCCTGGCAATCATAAAAAAGAGGGTACTGCAGGAAATGCATCTCAATCTGGTGATATGAATTTTTACGTTATTGATTCAGAAAACAGTACTCTAAAAGCTACCGGAACTTGTGGAACAGGTGTAGAATCTGGTAAAATATATGGTTTAGAACAAAGACCAGATCCATTCACACAGTCCGATAATTTTGGAGCTCATGTTGGTCCTGGTGGAGCTAATTATGATTCTAATAAAGGCGCAATTGGACTAAGTACTTGGGGTTGGATATTTGACTTAGATACTAAAGAACGATTATGGAAGATGGATTTTAATTTCCTTATAGATGAATGCAAAGAAATAGAAGAAGAATGTAAAGATTGCGAAGGTAACGTTACCGAATTAACATTACAATATAATGGTACTGAAGATGCTTACATTGAAGTAAAAACAAAAGATGAAGGTGTAAACGGTAGTAAAATTGTTTTTGAAGGAAACGTTGGTCCAGGAGGAACATTTACTATTTATGGTAATGATGAAAACGGAACATTCGGAGACGAAATAAAAGTATATGTTGATGGTGATTATGTAAAAATTAAAACAGATTGTTCTGAAGATATAGGCCCCGGCTTAATACTTGAAGATATTGAAGTTATAAGCGGCAAGAGTACGAATGGTGCATACTTATGCCCTAAGGCGTGTGATGAATGTGAAGGAAAAGTTAACAATTTAACTTTACAATATAATGGTGCCGAAGATGCTAACATTAGAGTTGAAACTAAAAAAGATGGTGAAAATGGAGAAAAAGTTGTTTTTGAAGGAATGGTTGAAGCAGGAGCTGAATTTAGTTTTGTTGGAAACGATAAAAAAGGAACTTTAGGTACTGAGATTACTATTTATGTAAATGATGTAGTAAACACTAAAATACATACAAGTTGTTCACAACCTATTGGTCCTGGATTAATGAGTGGAGATTTTGAAGTTATTAGCGGATCAAGTCGAGAAGGTGGCGATTTATGTCCAGTAGATACACCTCCAGGTAGTGGAGATGACTGTAATGAATGTAAAGGAAAAGTTACAAGATTAGATCTTACATATAACGGTACAAGTGATGCTTTAGTTCAAGTTGTACAGAAGAAAGACAATTTAATTGCTTTTGATAGTAATGTAATGGCTGGTGATACTTTTACCTTTTATGGTAAAGATGATAAAGGAACTTTAGGAACTGAAATAATTATATATGTAAACGGTTTTGAGGCTCAAAGAATTCATACTAGTTGTTCTGATCCTATTGGTGCTGGAGCTGTATTTGGAGATTTCACTGTTGAAGGCGGTGCGAGTCGTGAAGGTGGCGAGTTATGTCCTGTTGACGTGCCTCCAACAAACACGGAATGTGAGTGTAATGGCGGTATAGTTTCAGTGACTTTTACTTATAGCGGTGATGTAAATGACCTATCATCGGATGACGATGATGCATCCTTTACAGATAATGGTAACGGTACAGTTACGTTAGCTACTTTTGATGGTGATAAACTATCTAACCCTGAAATATTTGTTAATGGGAATAATGTAGGAGAAATACATGCATCATGTTCAGATAATATTTTAGGTTTAAGTTATGGTGACCTTAAGGTTGTAGAATATGTAGATAAAGATGGTAATGTAACAAGTGTAGATGGATGTTCACAATTACCTCCTGGAGATGACTGTTCTGAATGTGATGGAAAAATCACACGATTAGATCTTCAATATAATGGTTCAGGTAGTTCTATAGAAATTACACAAAAGAAGGATGGACAGGTTGTATATGATGGATCTGTTTCTTCAGGTGCAGAATTCACGATTAATGGTAAAGATGACAAAGGAACTTTAGGAACTGAAATCATAATTAAAATTGATGGAGTTGAGAATCAAAGAATTCATACAAGTTGTTCAGTAGAAATTGGTGCAGGATCTATATTTGGTGATTTCGCTGTATTAGGTGGCGCGAGTCGTAATGGTGGGGAGTTATGTCCCGTTGAACCGGATGACACTCCTCCTGCAAGTACTGAATGTGATTGTGACGGAAAAATCGTTAAAATGAGTGTAGAATATAGTGGTCCAAATGGAGCAACCATTACAGTAGGTGATGATGAAGATGGAAACAACTCTAAATCCTGGGATAATGTTCAAAAAGGAACAATTCTTACAGCTGAATTAGGTGATATCGGTAATTGGTGGTACTGGTCTGTAAATGGGACTGTAGAAGCTGCAATTCATACCAGTTGTTCAGATGATATCTTAGGAAATGTAAATGCACACAAAAGTACTTTTGGAAACATGGGTATTTACGACGATCCTGAGGATGACGACGAAAATAGTCGAAATGATGGAACCTTTTTAGTTACATATCATAAGGATGGAAAAGGCAACGAATGCAGCTTAGATATTGCCGCATAATTAAACTTGAAAATAATTAATGAAAGACCTGAAGTATACCTCAGGTCTTTTTATTTATATTAAACTTTAATACAAATAAACTATTTTAAAACTAAACTAGTTCGACAATATCCTTAAAAGAAGTAATTCTAAATTGAGCAAAATAATTTATATCAGGAACCTCTTTATCTTGTTTATGAATATTCAATCCATTGTCAATCAAACAAATAGTGGTCCAATTTAGTTTGTTAGCCGTAACAAAATCTTTACAAATATTATCTCCAATATAATAATATGAAGCGTCTCCAAATTTATTCTCGAAATGCTTATAATTTTCTAACGAAGGTTTTTCGCTTCCAAATTCTTCTGAAATTAAAATTTCCGAAAAAAAACTAGAAATATTTAAGGCTTCTAATTTATTTCTTTGCTGCACACTTCTTCCATCAGTCATTAAGCCAATTGGTATGTTTATATGTTTTAAATATCTAAATAGTTCTAATCTATCCTGAGTTAAAACCAAATTAGGCCTATGATTACGATAGAGTACAAGTAAATCATTGACATCTAAAGGGATTGAATACTTACTAATAATTTTTTTAAATGGATTAGCTTTTGAATAATAAAAATATAAAAGATCTTTATAAATTATTTTTTTTTCAATAATTATAAGTTTTGATATTTTATCAGAAATTTCAGAATAGGCAGATTTTAAATAATCAATTTCGTTATAAAGTGTATCATCTAAATCGAAAACGACTACTTTATTAGTTTTCATAATTTTCTACCAAAATTTCCTCGTCATAACGAAGCATTAACAAATCGGTTTTCCAATCATCGAAATAAGCTATATTTTCATTTAATAAGTATTCCTGAATAATCCATTTAGGATAATTACCACCAGCTAAATATGATAATGGAAAACCGCCGCCAAATCTAGCATTAATTTCAATTCCTATTACATCTTCATCATTATTCATAAAAAACTGCATAGTTATACATCCGCGTGCGCCTTTAATAGTTTTAAAATTTTCTTCAATAATTTTTTTAATTCTATTATTACATGTAACTCCTTTACTAATCTCACCTCCCCTTACTTCTATTCTTTTTCTGGGTATTACACATTTAAGCTGGCCACGTTTATCATAATATAGGTCGCAGGTAAACTCATCGTATATATCACTATCTATATATTCGAAAAAAAAGAGCTCGTCATTCTCAATATGAAATTTTGAAATTTGATTCTCATATTTAACAATGGTTGTATCTATACTATTACTTCCGTTTATTGGTTTTATGAATAATGGTAATTTAAAATTAGTTTTATTATACACAAGAGCTACTCTGATATTTGAATTTTCAAAAAAATCTTGAGTAGCTATTTTATTATAACATGTATTAACAAAATGTTCATCCGAAATAACAATTGTAATTCCAGAATCTTTAAATTTATTAATATTTTGAGCAAGTATAAGAAGCTCTGAATCAAGTGTTGGAATAATAAGTTTTATATTATTTTTTACACATAGTTCTAGCAAAATATTTATATAATTCTTATCATCTATTTTATAAACTCTAAATTCCTTATCTGCTATTTGTGAAGCTGCTGATAATTCCGGTTTAAAATCGGTAACGTATACTTTTCCATTTGGAATTAATTGTTTTAATTCTTTTTTAAAAGCCCTAACTAGTGAAACTCTTCTTCCCGCTGAAGTAATTAAAATATTACTCATTTACTCGTAATTTTTGATGATATTCATTTTTTTTTAAATAAAATAACTTTTTTTAATAATGGATTAAAGATTAGGAATAAAATATAATAAACATATCGATTATTAAATAGTTTGACAAGTATATAATAAATTTTACCGTTGTAATCTTTTCCTAAAAAAGAACTTAACGGATATGCTCCTGCAACAGTCATACCATCTATTATTGATTTTACTTCTTTATATTTTATAGTAGACTTTAACATTCTAATCATCATGAAAAAAACAAAAGATTGCTGTCTTGTTTTTAGCCTATTGACACATAAATCATTATACGGCTCAGCAAGCTCAGCTTGATTTATTAATGATTTATAAATTATAGCGGCGTTCGCATTGTCTCTAATAACATTCAAATAATGACCAGGCTCTTTACTCGTCATTGCAGAACCTCGTGTAATTACATGTAAATGAACATCTATTTCTGTATGGGCGATTGCCTTCGTTTTTAAAAATAGCTGAGCAGTAAAGATAGCATCTTCCATCCATCTTCCTACAATAAATTTAATTCCAGTATTTTTTAAAAATTTTCTATTAATAATGTACCACCAAACCTCGTTTTTATAGAACCGGTCTCCAATATATGCTATTCCTGTTTGTTTTTGTAATTTTGTGTTTCGCTTTAAAGTATTTTTAGTAGTTACTACGTTAATGTTTTTAATCGATTTTGAGTTAAACGATAGAATTTCTAAATTAAAATTAAAAGCATAATCTAATAGTTTATTTAAAACATTATGAACAAGGTAATCATCAGGATCAATGAAGTATAAATAACTTCCAGTCGAAAGTTCTATGCCTTTATTTCTCGCACTTCCTACACCGCTATTGAGCTGACTAAATACCTTGATTTGAGGGTATTTTTTTTCATAAGCTAAAGCAATATCTAAACTATTATCAGTAGAACCATCATTTATAATAAAGATTTCGTAATGTTTGTATTCAATATTTTGACATAACAAACTATCAAGACATCTCCTTATATATTTTTCAGAATTATAAACTGGGATGATTATACTCAATTTCATTTGAAAATATTTTTTCTTAGAGATAACCAATCCAAAACATTAATGAAAACGTTACTAATATATACAATCGAAAATAAAATTATTTTCTGGTTAATAACATAATTAATAAACTTATATTGAATCGTATTGTATTCTTTGCCTATAAAATGTTTAATTGGGTATGCTTTTAATTTTTCTAATTGTTGAATTTTGCTTTTAAAAGTTCTAATGTTTAAGTTGATTTGCAACATTTTAATTATTGTAAAATAAGTAAATACATCTCTTCTATATTTTAGATTCTCTAAAATTCGTTTTTTGTTGGAAAAATCATTCTTAATAATTTTATTGACAAATTTAGATTTGTCCAGAATCATATTGAACATGTTTTCAATTCGCCTAATTTTAAAAGCTAAATCGTTATTACGCATTATAGAGTTCTCGGTTTGCACATAACGATGTATTGGCTGTTTTATGTAAAGTATTTTATTTGATAGTAATAGCATCTCTAAAGTGAAAAGAACATCGGCATTATATTGGTTATTACTAAATTCAAGACCATTATCTTTCAAAAATTTTCTTTTAATAAAATACCACCAAACTTCGTGTCTTAAATGTTTGTAATGGTAAATAAAATCCATACCTGAATCTAAAATTTCTATGTTTTCTATCTTAATTCTTTCGTCAAACTTATCTTTTAGATCTAATGTTTCTTTAGTGTCAAAACAAATTAAATCGACATTATTGTCAATGGCATGCGACACTAATATTTTTAATGTATTAGGCATTATATAATCATCTGCATCTAAATTATATATATATTCACCTTTAGCCAGTTTTAATAACTTATTTCTTGTTGAATATAAACCAGCATTACTTTGACTATATAAAGTGATATTTTCGTTTTTTTCAATATAGTTCTTTACAATTTTTGAACAATTATCTGTGGAACCATCATCCATCACAATAATTTCATACTCATCATTAGAAATATCTTGATTTATTAAACTATCCAAACAATTGCCAATATAGTTTTCTGCATTATACATTGGTATTAAAATACTCAACTTCATCTATTAATGTGAAATTTAGGTTTAAAAACAGTTTAAAAATAATGCTTAATAAATCTATAATTAAATAAAATCGTTAAGACTCTTAATAATCCCGTAAAAATTAAATGAACAATTGTTTTCTTCCGAAAGTATAAATACTATTTTTGTACAAATAAATTCTACAAATGATTACTTCCGATCAAATTAAAGATCTAAATACCCGCCTCGACAAGCTTAGGCACTATCTTTGACATTGATGCCAAACTTATAGAAATACAAAACGAAGAAGAACAAACCTTCGACCCTAATTTCTGGAACGATTCTAAAAAAGCTGAGCTGGTAATGAAATCGCTTCGTGAGAAAAAAAGCTGGGTTCAAGATTTCAAAAGTTCCAAAACACTAGTAGAAGACTTAGAGGTTATTTACGAGTTTTTTAAAGAAGAGGAGGCTACGGCTAACGATGTTCAAAACCGTTATGACAAGGCTCTTTATCTAATTGAAAAACTGGAATTTAAAAACATGCTTTCTGAAGAAGGTGATAGCCTAAGCGCTGTATTGCAAATTACCGCAGGTGCTGGTGGTACCGAAAGTTGCGATTGGGCAAGTATGCTTATGCGTATGTACTTAATGTACGCGGAAAAAAGTGGTTTTAAAGTAAAAGAATTAAACTTTCAAGAGGGTGATGTAGCCGGCATAAAAACAGTTACACTTGAGATAGAAGGCGATTTTGCCTTTGGTTGGCTGAAAGGAGAAAACGGTGTGCACAGATTAGTGCGTATTTCGCCGTTTGATAGTAATGCAAAACGCCACACTAGTTTTGCTTCCGTTTATGTATACCCACTTGTAGACGACACCATAGAAATTGACATAAATCCTGCCGATATTGAAATAACAACCGCACGTTCAAGCGGTGCTGGTGGGCAAAACGTAAATAAAGTTGAGACTAAAGTTCAATTAACACATAAACCTACAGGAATTCAAATATCGTGTTCAGAAACGCGATCGCAGCACGATAATCGTAGTAGAGCCATGCAAATGCTAAAATCTCAACTGTATGAAATTGAATTACAAAAACAGTTGGCACAACGGGATGATATTGAAGCCGGTAAAATGAAAATTGAATGGGGAAGTCAAATTCGAAACTATGTGATGCATCCTTATAAACTAGTAAAAGATGTTAGAACTGCTCATGAAACTGGTAATGTTGATGCGGTTATGGATGGAAATATAGATGAGTTTTTAAAAGCTTATCTAATGATGATGGGGCAGAAAATTGAAGACGACAGTCAATTATGAAAACTATAGATACTATTATTTTCGATTTAGGAGGCGTGTTAATTGATTGGAATCCAGAATACGTTTTTTTAGATGTTTTCAATAAAGACAGAAAAAAAATGCAGTGGTTTTTTGATAATATTTGCACGAGTGATTGGAACGAAAATCAAGATGCTGGTTATCCTATAGCTCAAGCTACAGAGGACAAAGTGGCTCTTTTTCCAGAATATGAAAAAGAAATTCGAATGTTTTACGGACGATGGGTTGAAATGTTAGGCGATGCTATTCACGGAACCGTTGAAATTTTAAAAAAGCTACTTGAATCCAAAAATTATAAGGTTGTTGCCCTAACAAATTGGAGTGCTGAAACCTTCCCTATTGCTTTAGAACGATTTGATTTTTTGCATTGGTTTGAAGGCATTATTGTTTCTGGTGAAGAAAAAACTAGAAAACCTTTTGATGCGATTTACAATCTAACATTAGAACGATTTAATATCAAAGCTGAAAATGCTATTTTCATTGATGACAACCTAAGAAATATTGAAGCTGCTAATAAATTAGGTATTAATATCATCCAATTTAAATCTCCCGAAAAACTCATTCAGCAATTAAAAAACTTTAATATAAATATTTAATGGTAACTATATATCATAATAACAGATGCAGAAAATCTCGAGAAGGATTAGAAATACTTGAAAAATCTGGAAAAGATTTTAAAATAGTTAAATATCTAGAAGATGTTCCTTCATCTAATGAATTAAAAGACATTATAAAGTTATTAGGAATAAAACCAATTGATTTAGTTAGAAAAACCGAATCTATTTGGAAAGAAAACTTCAAAAACAAAAAATTAAGTGATGCAGAAATTATAAAGGCCATGGTTGATAACCCTAAATTAATTGAGCGTCCGATAATCATAAATGGCAATAAAGCAGTTATAGGCAGACCTCCTGAGTTAATACTAAATATTATTTAAATTTTAATTGGTTCTAATACCGAATTAACACACATTTTCTATTAACAAAATTTTAACCATTGGTTGTTAAACCATAATCGAAATTTGCGGTCTAATCCACAAAACATATTTAATGAATAAATCTAAATTTCTGCTAGTACTATTTTGTGTGATAACTGCAATTAGTTTTGCCCAGAGACCAGAAGGAAAAGAAGTTAAAGTCACAGGAACTGTGATTGATAAAGAGACTAAACAACCTTTAGAATATGCCACAATAGCATTTTTTAGCAAGCTTCAAAACAAAATTATTACAGGAGGAATAACAGATGTAAATGGTAACTTTAGCATTCCTGTATTAACAGATGTTTATGATATTACTATTGAATACATATCTTTTAGTACTATCACAATTCCAAACAAAGAAATATCAAAATCCGAAAATCTTGGTAATTTTACCCTTGAAATTAATACTGAATCATTAGACGAAGTTGAAATTATTGCCGAACGAACCACTGTTGAAATTCGTTTAGATAAGAAAATATACAATGTTGGTAAAGATCTTACTGTTAGTGGAGGAAACGTAAGTGATGTATTAGATAATGTACCCTCCGTTTCTGTAGATGCGGAAGGAAATGTGGCCTTAAGAGGTAACGATAATGTCCGCATTCTTATTAATGGTAAACCTTCCGGTTTGGTTGGACTTAATTCTACTGACGCATTAAGACAATTACCTGCAGAAGCTATTGAAAAAGTAGAAGTAATCACCTCACCATCTGCTAGGTATGAAGCTGAAGGAACTGCTGGAATATTAAATATTATTTTACGTAGAAGCAAATTATTAGGTTTAAACGGCTCTGTTACAACTAATATTGGGCATCCTGATGCAGCTGGAATCTCCGGAAACATAAATTATAGAACTGGGAATGTCAATATTTTTAACACATCTTCATATAGATATCAAGAATCAGTAGGTAGATGGTACAATGATGTTAAGTACTTCGATAATAATACTCCGGATTTAGATGAAAAACGTAATTGGACAGATACTAGCAAAGGTCTTACTACAAATACCGGTATTGAATGGTACATTAACGATTCAGCATCTTTAACAACTTCTGTTGTTTATCGAGATAATAGTTCTGAAAATAACTCTATTAACAAACTTGTGCAGTTCAACAAAATTAATAATACTACAAGTGAAAGTGAACGATTAGATCCTGAACAAGAAACCGATAAAACTATTCAATATGCTGTAAATTTTACGAAGAATTTTGAGGCTTCTGACCATAAATTAACTTTCGATTTTCAATATGAGGATTCTAATGAAGATCAAAATTCTATTATTACCGTAAATGGTTTGGAAACTGAAATGGTCGCTACACTTGAAGATCAACGGAATATTTTGCTTCAATCTGATTATGTTTTACCTATTGGAGAAATGAGTCAAATAGAATTAGGTTATCGCGGAGATTTCACAACAAAATCTACAGATTTTGAAGTGGCTCTTTTGGATACCTCTTCTGGTCATTTTGTAATTAACAATGACCTAACTAACCTATTTAATTTTAAGCAATATAATAATGCTGTTTACACTCAATTTGGAAGTAAAATTGATAAATTTTCATACCTGTTAGGTTTAAGATTTGAAAATACTAGAATCACTCTTGATCAACCTACTACTGGGGATTTTAATAGAAAAATAATAAATGGATTATTTCCTACTGTTAATTTAAATTATGAAATAAGCAGCGCACAAAGTTTTACTTTAGGATACAATAGAAGAATTAGTAGACCAAGAGGTTTTATGCTTAACCCATTCCCATCTCGATCCAGTATAACAAATGTCTTTCAAGGAAATCCAGATTTAAATCCAACATTTTCAAGTACTTTTGAATTGGGATATCTAAACCAAATAGATAAATTAACTATTTCTTCATCAATCTATTATTCTCACTCAACAAACATTATGACCTTTGTTAGTAGAAAGACTGACGAGACTGTTATTGTTGACGGAGAAGAATTCCCTGTAATCGAAAGAGGTCCGGTAAATTTAGGCGAAGATAAACGCTATGGTTTTGAGTTTAATTTAAATTATAATCCAACAAAAAAATGGCGAATTAATAGTGATTTTAACATTTTTAAATTCGAGCGAGAAGGACGATTTGAAGACGTTGACTTAAGTGCCAATAACCTTAGCTGGCGAGCAAGAATAACTAACAAATTAACTTTACCTTACAACATTGATTGGCAAACAAATTTAAATTACAGAGGGCCGAGTCAAGATGCTCAGAACAACAGAAAAGGTGTACTTAGTACAAATCTTGCCTTTAGTAAGGATTTATTTAAAGAAAAAGCATCAATTGCTTTTAATGTAAGAGATCTTTTTAATAGTGCTTTTTATAGTAATGATATTACTGCTGAAACATTTACAGCATATCAAGAAATTCAATTTAGAGGTGGAAGGGTTTTCAATCTATCTTTTACGTATAGATTCAATCAAAAGAAAAAACGTGAACGTCAAGGTGGTTTTGATGGCGGAGGCGGTATGGAAATGTAACATATAAAAAAGGAAGCTAATTAGCTTCCTTTTTTTATAATATATTTTTAAGTTTACTATGAATCACGTTTCGCTTTCCTTGCATCTCTAATTTCCTTAATTCTTTCAATCAAAGATCCTCCAATCCAATAAGGGATTACAAAGGTTAATAAAAATATCATTAACCAAAACCCAAGTGTTAAGATTGTTAAAAATGCTAAAAAGCCTAAATATTGATCAAATTCAAACATAAATGTAACTTGTATTTATAATATATACGCAAAGATAATACAACAGGTATTGCTAAACAATAGTAAATTTAAAAATTATTAACAGGGTTGTTAATCTAAATAAAGTGATGAAATTATTTAAAATTTCTGTTTTTAGAAATTATAATGCTCGGAATAAATCTTGGATATTCTTGGAAAAAGTAATTTACATGATGCCAAAAACCATGTTAAAAAACTTAACTTTGTAATGCTAATTAAACAATAATTAAAATGGGTTTTAGAATAGAAAAAGATACTATGGGCGAAGTAAAAGTGCCTGCAGATAAACTTTGGGGAGCACAGACTGAACGCTCTAGAAATAATTTTAAAATAGGAGCTCCTGCTTCAATGCCACTTGAAATCATATATGGATTCGCATATTTAAAAAAAGCAGCGGCTTATACAAATTGTGAGTCTGGAATACTACCAATTGAAAAAAGAGATTTAATTGCTACTGTCTGTGACGAAATTTTAGAAGGGAAACATGATGATCAATTCCCATTGGTCATATGGCAAACAGGTTCGGGTACACAGAGTAATATGAACGTTAATGAAGTCATCGCTAACAGAGCGCAACAAATAGCTGGACGTATTGTAGGTGAGGGAGAAAAAGTTATTCAACCCAATGATGATGTTAACAAATCGCAATCATCAAACGACACCTTCCCTACTGGAATGCATATTGCCTCATATAAAAAAATAGTTGAAACTACAATACCGGGAGTGACGCAATTACGTGACACGCTTCAAAAAAAATCTGATGCCTTTAAAAATATTGTGAAAATTGGCAGAACACACCTCATGGATGCTACGCCATTAACATTAGGGCAAGAGATTTCTGGTTATGTAGCACAATTAGATCACGGTTTAAATGCATTACAAAACACGTTATCTCATTTAAGTGAATTGGCTTTAGGTGGTACAGCAGTAGGAACGGGTTTAAACACTCCTAAAGGCTATAGCAAGCGTGTGGCAGAATATATAGCAGAATTTACTGGATTACCATTTATAACAGCTCCTAATAAATTTGAAGCCCTAGCGGCACATGATGCCTTGGTGGAAACTCATGGCGCTTTAAAACAATTGGCAGTTTCATTAAATAAAATTGCAAATGATATTAGAATGATGGCTTCTGGTCCCAGAAGTGGTATTGGTGAAATAATTATACCAGCAAATGAACCTGGAAGTTCGATTATGCCTGGAAAAGTAAACCCTACGCAATGTGAAGCATTAACAATGGTTTGTGCGCAAGTTATTGGAAATGATGTTGCAATTTCTGTTGGTGGATTACAAGGTCATTATGAATTAAATGTATTTAAGCCTGTTATGGCAGCTAATGTTTTACATTCTGCTCAATTAATTGGCGATGCCTGTGTTAGTTTTGATGAAAACTGTGCAATAGGTATTGAACCAAACCAAGAGGTAATTACAAAACTTTTAAATAATTCGTTAATGTTAGTTACAGCATTAAATACTAAAATAGGCTACTATAAAGCTGCCGAAATTGCTAATACGGCACATAAAAATGGTACGACTTTAAAAGAAGAAGCTATTAATTTAGGCTATGTTACAGCTGATGAATATGATAAATGGGTAAGGCCAGAAGATATGGTTGGTGGCTTAAAATAAGCTTAATGACTTATTTATATGAAAAAGCAGATAATTAAATTATCTGCTTTTTTTTTGGTTGGTTAGCTATCAATCCTCATATTTTTTCTAAAAAGGAAATCATATCAAAGATATAATTTAGCTACTTTATAATGGTTAACATTTGTTAATCACTATCAATTTTCTTTCTAATTCTACTTAATTGCACAGCTGTTATTCCTAAAAAAGAAGCAATATGATATTGATGAATTAATTTATCAACATTAGGTATTTGTTTTTTTAATTCTAAATAGCGATCTGTAGCATTTAACGATATTAAATCTATTAAACGCTTTTCATATTTCGTGTAAATTGCTTCTAAAATCCGTGAATACATCGTATTTATCTCTGGATTATTTTGGCACAAATTCATAAATTTATCAAAATCTATTTCATAAACTTCACTGTCTTCTAGGGCCTCAAACACAAACTTCGAAGGTTCTTTGTGAAGTAATGCGGTAAGGGCACCTACAAAACTAAGTGGTAAGTAAAAACTTTTATTGAAATTTTTTCCAGATTCGGTACTTAAATAGCATCTAATAAGACCAGATAATAGCATATATAGTTTAGTAGGTACTTCATTTAATTTTACCAATTCAGTTCCAGCATCTATTTTTTTAAGAACAGAAATTTTTTTAAGTTCATTTACCATTTCTTCTGAAACGTTAACAAATGAATTTAAATATTCAACATTCGGATTCATTATTATAAATTTATGGTAAAATTGTACATGTTGTTATTTCGTTAAGATACTACACCAAAAGTGAATACATCTCATTTGATTTAAATTGTTTCTTAATTATTAAATCATCGTAAAATTACACCTATTACTCCTGAGACCGCAATTTTCCCTTCAATTTGCGTATTTCTTTGTTTATTGGCGCTATTTCATATGACATTTTTGTATTTTAATTAAATTTATGGTGATTTATTTACGTGTTTGTTATAATAAATTTTTTAAGCAAAAAAAAGCCCCAAACTAAAAGTTTGAGGCTAATTAAATAAAGTGTTATACCAATATATTACTTTAAAGTAAACTCTGAAGTAGCAACTAAATCTTTTTCATTAAATACGTTAACAAAATAACGTCCTTTTGCAAAATCAGCATCATCTAAAGCTTCAACGAATTCGCAAATATTAAGGTTTGCATTTTCGTAATTAAACTTACTAATTATACTGTAGTTTAATGTTTTATTACCAAATTGTACTTGTTCATTTAATCCTAAAGTATTGTTTTTAGGGTCGATAACTTGAATATATAATTCTTGATCTCCAGCTTGTATTAATTTGTTTTTTGCTACTATAAAGCAAACTCTTATTTTATCACTTCTACCAGCTCTTTCTGTTGGAATAACTTTTCCAGATGTTCTTACTATGACACCTGAAGCTTTTAAATCTACAGCTGATAATACAGATGCATCAGAAACAACTTCAGCTAACGCATTGTTTTGTACTAATAAAGAATCTGTAAAAATAGTACGCTCTTCTAAACGAACACGAGTACTATCTAAAGACGTAGCTAAATAAGAATTCTCAACACGTAAAGAATCATTTTGAGCTAACAATACATCCATTTCTTTTTGAAGCGACGCATATTTTTGTTTATATCTCCATAAACTCTTAACGTTAGTTTCAGAAATTTTTAATGAATCAATTAACCCTTGAATTCGCGATCTTGCTTCTATTAAGCTTTCATTCGCAACTTCATTTTCACCAATAGCTTCATCATATTGTTTAGCCATTGCATTTAAATCATTCATAACTAACTGTTTTTGTTCAGTTAATTCCTTTTTGTCCTCGCTAGTACTTTTGTAAAGATTCATGGTGTAAAAACCAGTTCCTAAAAATAAAACTACTGCAATACCTAATGCAATTTTAAGACCTTTACTACTTGTGTTGTTTTCCATAATTACTTGTTTTTAGTGTTTTAATGTCAATTTTTGTTAAATTTTAATACTATGTTTTTTTATGCTGTAAATAAATATTGACGTATTTTTAATACTCTAAACTTATTAATTTCATGGATAACCTAGTTTTATTTAATAATACTACTCGAAATAAATTACTAAACAAACGTAAAGGTGAATCCAAATTTGGTCAAAACGTTCAAATATTAACCAGCATTTCAAATATATACGGTCAACTTAAAAATTTGGATGTTACGTATGTAATTTTAGGGTTGCCAGAAGATGTTGGTGTGTTCGCAAACTTAGGAAATACAGGTACTTCCAAGGCATGGGATGCCACTTTAAAAATATTATTAAATATTCAAAATAACCAATATACAAAAGCAAATAAGGTTTTAATTTTAGGACATTTAGATTTTACGAATGAATTACTAGAGGTTTCTAAATTAGATAATTCCAAAAAAAAAGATATTCAAAAAGCTCACCAAATAGTTGAATCTATAGACGCATCTGTATCCGAAATAATTTTCCAAATTGTTTCTGCAGGTAAAAAACCTATTATAATTGGAGGCGGACATAATAATGCATACGGAAATATTAAAGGCTCTAGTTTGGCATTAAGTAAACCTATTAATGTTATTAATTTTGATGCTCATTCTGATTTTAGACCTGAAGAAGGCCGACATAGCGGGAATGGTTTTAGCTACGCGTGTTCAGAAGGATTTTTGAGAAACTATTTCATTTTTGGCCTGCATGAAAATTATACATCAGCCAATCTTTTAAAAATGCTAGATAAAACAAAAAACATAAAATATAATACATTTGAAAATTTAGAAATTAGAAAAGAAATAAAACTTAAAAACGAATTGGAATTAGCATTAAACTATGTTTCCACTAGTTCATTTGGTATAGAAATAGATTGTGATGCTATTGAAAACATACCAAGTAGTGCGATGACTCCTAGTGGTTTTAGCGTAAATAAAACCCGAAGGTTTTTGAATTATTTTGGCAAACATCAAAATGCAACTTATTTACATATTTGTGAAGCAGCACCAACTAAAAAGTCAGCAAATCAAATTGGAAAATTGATTACCTTTTTAATAACCGATTTTATAAAAGCGAATGACCGTTGAAATCATAACTTTTGATAAGAAATATGAAAATGACTTCTACTCCTTAAATAAAGAATGGTTGGAAACATTTTTTTATGTTGAGCCTTATGATGAGGAGGTTTTAAGAAATCCAGAAAAATATATTATAAATAAAGGCGGCTATATTTTTTTTGTTAAATTAAATGATATTGTTGTTGGAACCGTAGCTTTAATGCCTGTTGGTAATGAAGGACTTTTTGAACTTACTAAAATGGCTGTTTCTCCTAATTACCGTGGACATAAATTTGGACAAAAATTGATGCAGCATTGTATAGATTATGCCAAAAATATTGGGTTACCAAAGCTTATACTTTATTCCAATACTACTTTAACAAACGCCATCTATATATATAGAAAATATGGGTTTATAGAAATTCCTGTTGAGCCAAATAGCCCTTATAAACGTAGCGATATTAAAATGGAGTTACTACTGTAATTTAAATAAAACATTAGCTCTAATGAAACAACTTATGGATTTCCGCATATTGTAAAAGCAGAATTGTTTTGGCATCAATAATTTCAAAAGAATCAATCATTGCTATTGCTTTAGAAAAAGGAATTTCGAGCACTTCAATTTCTTCATTTTCACTTTCCAAACCGCCACCATCATTTACTTTCATATCATCACTATATTCCGCAATAAAGAGATACATCTTTTCTGTTACTGCTCCTGGCGACATATAACATTCCATAACTTTCTTCGGTCTATTAATCTTATACCCAACTTCTTCTTCTACTTCTCTAGTTATACAAACTTCTGGAACTTCATTTTTATCAAGTGCCCCTGCACAGACCTCTATTGACAACCCATCGCTATTATTGTTATAATAAGCTGGCATTCTAAACTGCTTGGTTAAAATAACGCTACTCTTTAATTTGTTATAAAGTAAAATACTTGTTCCGTTGCCCCTGTCATAACTCTCTCGAGATAACCGTTTCCAAGTACCATCTTTAAATTGAAAATCGTAATCAATTCTCAATAAAGTGGCCCATTCTTTTGAAAGAATTTTATGAGCAATATTTTTAAGATTGTTTTTCATAAATTTTAAGCAGTTACAATTAATTATAAGCAACCAATTTCGATAAAAAATATCATTTCTAAAAGCAATTAAACAGTTACTTTCTCTGTTTTCAATTCTAAAACAATCTGATAATTTGAGAATACCACAATTATAATTTCCATACATTTTTTTAATATGATTGAAAAAATTACCTTTATACAAACCACAATACTTTGGCTAATGAAATTTAAAGTTATTATTTTACTATTATCTATTTTGTGTTTTTCTAATTGTAAACAGAAAGAAGAAAAATCAGTTGATGAAGAATTAATAGTTGTTACTGAAAATAAAAATACGGATAGCCTAAAAATTAATCCCATTAGTCATGCTAGTGCGGTTATTGAATATGGGAGTAAAACCCTTTACATTGATCCAACACTTGGTGCAGACCCTTATGCCACTTTTAATAAACCGGACTATGTTGTAATTACTGATATTCATTATGATCACTTGGCACTAGAAACCCTTAATGCCTTAGATTTAAGTAATACACAAATTATCGCGCCAAAAGCTGTTGTGGATAAATTACCTGAAGAATTAAGGCCAAAAAGTATTACAATTAATAATGGTGAAATAAAAACATTTAGTAAGTTTAAAATTGAAGCTATTCCAATGTATAATTTACGGGAGGAAGCATTAAAGTTCCATAGCAAAGGACGAGGGAATGGTTATGTTTTCACTTTTGGCGAAGAGCGGGTTTATTTCTCTGGAGATACTGAAGACATTCCTGAAATGAGAGCATTAAAAGATATTGATAAGGCTTTTGTTTGTATGAATTTACCTTATACAATGACCGTTGAAAGTGCTGCAGACGCGGTTTTAGAATTTAAACCTAAACAAGTATATCCTTATCACTATAGAGGAACAGATGGCTTGAGTGATGTTGCAAAGTTTAAAAATATTGTAAATGATTCTAATGCCAATATTGAGGTAATACAATTAGATTGGTACGCCTTACCATAAATATCATTCTTGTTATATAACTAAGGAATTTATAGTATATTTGATACGCTATTAAACCAAATATTTGCATAGGATATGCTACTCTTTAAACTTACCTCATTTAACTTAGGAATTTTTCTTATTAATCATTCACAGATTGTCACTGTTCTTACTATAGTAGTGGTATTTTTTGCCGTATTATTGCTTTTAGGTGTTAGAAAATCTTATAAACTTAAAAAGGAAAATGAGCGCTTGGATGCACTAAATAATAAGAATGAGGATGAAGATGATGAAAACAAAAAATATAAGGATTTTACGGAAGGCCATATGTACGGCGGCGACAATTAAAAAACGCCCACATTAAAGTGAGCGTTATTTAAATATTTATCGTACCAACTTTTTATACTTTATTCGTTTTGGATTTAGATCGCCACCCAAACGTTTCTTTTTATTTTCTTCGTAATCACTAAAACTACCTTCGAAGAAATATACTTGACTATCTCCTTCAAAGGCTAAAATGTGTGTACAAATTCTATCTAAAAACCAACGGTCGTGACTAATAACAACCGCACAACCTGCAAAGTTTTCTAAACCTTCTTCCAATGCTCGAAGAGTATTCACATCTAAATCGTTCGTAGGCTCATCCAAAAGCAACACATTTCCTTCCTCTTTGAGAGTCATTGCTAAATGTAACCTATTTCGTTCTCCACCAGAAAGTAGTTTAACCTTTTTGTTTTGCTCACTACCACTGAAATTAAATCGGCTTAAATAAGCTCTTGAATTAACTTGTCTTCCACCCATCATCACCAATTCTTGCTCATCACTAAAATTTTGCCAGATTGATTTTTCGGGGTCTATATTTGAATGTTTTTGATCTACATACGCTAATTTGGCTGTGTCACCAACGATAAACTCGCCTTTATTTGGCGATTCCTCTCCCATTATCATTCTAAAAATAGTAGTTTTACCCGCTCCGTTGGGGCCAATAACACCAACTATTCCTGCTTGTGGTAAGTTGAAGTTTAAATCTTCATATAATAATTTATCATCATAGCCTTTGCTTACACCTTTTGCTTCAATAACATTGGTTCCTAAACGAGGTCCATTTGGAATATAAATTTCCAGTTTTTCGTCAAGTTGCTTCTGGTCTTGACTCATTAGCTTATCATAATTATTTAAACGCGCTTTTTGTTTTGTTTGGCGTCCTTTCGCTCCTTGGCGCACCCACTCTAACTCTCGCTCTAAAGTTTTTTGACGTTTTGAAGCTACTTTACTTTCTTGAGCCATTCGTTTAGATTTTTGGTCTAACCAAGATGAGTAATTCCCTTTCCAAGGAATACCTTCACCTCTATCTAATTCTAAAATCCAACCAGCAACGTTATCTAAAAAATATCTATCGTGGGTAACTGCAATAACAGTTCCTTTATATTGTGCTAAATGGTGCTCTAACCAATGTACAGATTCTGCATCTAAATGGTTGGTTGGCTCATCTAAAAGCAACACATCTGGTTCTTGCAGAAGTAAACGGCATAATGCCACACGACGGCGTTCTCCACCCGAAAGCACTCCTATTTTTTTATCACCATCTGGAGTTCTTAGAGCGTCCATGGCAATTTCTAATTTGGTATCAAGTTCCCAAGCACCGGCTGCATCAATTTGATCTTGAAGTTCTGCCTGACGATTCATCAGTTTCTCCATTTTGTCAGCATCAGAATACACTTCTTCCAAACCAAACATATCGTTTATTTTATTGTACTCATCAAGAATAGCAACGGTTTCTGCGGCACCTTCTCTAACTACTTCCAATACTGTTTTATCATCATCAAGTTTTGGCTCTTGTTCTAAAAATCCAACTGAATAGTCTTGTAAAAACGTAACATCACCCTGATAGTTTTTATCAACACCTGCTATAATTTTTAGCAACGTAGATTTACCAGAACCATTTAAACCTAGAATTCCGATTTTAGCTCCGTAAAAAAAACTTAAATAAATATTTTTTAGTACAGGTGTATTGGCACCTGGAAACGTCTTGGTTAAACCAGACAT
This sequence comes from Flaviramulus sp., assembly GCF_013001275.1. Classification (GTDB taxonomy): domain Bacteria; phylum Bacteroidota; class Bacteroidia; order Flavobacteriales; family Flavobacteriaceae; genus JABDMV01. Next base: position 6,320 of record NZ_JABDMV010000046.1, on the reverse strand, counting down.
TGAAAAGATTACCTTTTTATCATCACTCATTTTAAACGCGGCCTTTTAATGCATTAAATACCCAAGCTATTGCAAAAAAACCAATACCAACGGTTGCAAAACCCCAGCCAGCAACATCATCATATCTGTATGCGCCCATCAAAATTAAAACGATGCCCATAATAACCATTAAAACTGTTGCCCAAGCAAGTACTGTGTTTTTATTCATTGCCATAATATTTCTTAATTAATTCTTAGTTAGTATAAACACAAATATCGGATTTTTAAACAAAAAAAGCATCCAATTATGGATGCTTTTTAATTTTATTACCATCACATATTAAATCATTGGGACTTCGATAAATAAAAGTCCTGAATCTTCTTCAGCTGTAATTTTAAATTTAGCAGTATCAGAAACTCCAATAGCGTCTCTACTGTTAAGCTTTTCATCGTTTATTGATATATCTCCAAATATCGACATAACATACACACCGTGATTCTTACTTTTTAATTGATATTCATAGGTTTTGCCTTGATCTAAATCTATTCTAGAAATTACGGCATCTTGATGAATTTTTAAACTTCCGTTAATTCCATTATCTATTGAACTTACTAATGTTTGAAGCTTATTTTTTCGATCATTTAGTTCGAATGATTTTTGATCATAACGAGGTTCTACATTTTCTTTATTAGGAATAATCCATATTTGAAACAAACTTAAATGTTCAGAATTAGACCCATTTATTTCAGAATGTTGAACTCCAGTACCCGCACTCATTATTTGTACTTCACCTGGCAAAATAGACTGCCATTCGTTATGCATTGAATCTTTATGTTTTAAAACACCGCTTAATGGAATAGTAATAATTTCCATGTTATTATGTGGATGTGTTCCGAAACCCATTTTAGGTGCGATAATATCATCGTTTAAAACACGTAAGGCCCCAAACTGTATTTTTTCTTTATCAAAATAATTAGCAAAACTAAACGAGTGATTAGCTTGTAACCAACCATGGTTAGCAAACCCTCTATCTTCCGCTTTATGAATTTCTGTTTTCATTAATATTTAACTTTATTTTATTTTTATCTCATTTTATCGAGAAGATTACTTAATCGTCCTGCCTCTTCTTCACTTAAATTTTTTAATAATTCTTTATTAAAATTAATAGGAATACTTTCTAATAATGCATTTCCTTTTTTTGTAATAACTATTTTAACTACCCGACGGTCATCTTTACATGGCAACCGTTCTATATAGTTTTTAGCGCAAAGTTTGTCCATTAACCTTGTGGCATTCGGAGAACGTTCTATCATTCGATCCTTTATTACCTGAACATTTACAGGCTCTCCCGCACCTCTTAAAATTCTAAGTATGTTATATTGCTGAGGTGAAATTTCGTATTTTTTAAAAAACTCATTCTGGTGACTCGAAATCCAATTTGCAGTATATAAAATATTTAATAAGGCCTTAATCCTATTATTGGTAAATTTTGATTTAATATCATTACTTATATTTCCCATTTTCTATAAATTACTTTAAAACATCTGCATAATCATTTCGCTTTTTTTTGAAAACCGCGTTTGCAAAAGGACATAACGGAATAACTTTTAATTTTTTTAATCGCATATACTTTACCGCTTCTTCAACTAATTTGTATCCCACACCTTGCCCTTTCAAACTTTCGCTAACTTCTGTGTGGTCTATTATTATAGTATTTGGCTTAGCAAGCGAATAAGTCATTTCTGCCACTTTATCTCCTTTTAATTCAATATAAAAAGAGCCTTTTTGACCTATGTCTTTATGTTTAACTTCCATGTTTATAAGTTATTATGAAATTGATCAACAGATTTTTTCAATTGTTCATTTAACTCTTCATTTATTATTTTTCCATCTGAAAAATTAGTTTCAAATAATGGGAATGAAAAATCAGTTACTATTTTAGCATCATGCCTCGGAAATCTATCTTTTGCTATTGCTAATACCGAAGCTCCTCCTCTACCACCGGTCGATGCCGCCATAAGCAACATAGGCTTTCCAAAAAAAGTTTTCCCTTCTATTCTACTCAACCAGTCTAATAAATTTTTGAATGCAGCTGAATAAGCACCATTATGTTCTGCTAAAGAGATAATAATACCGTCTGTTGATTTTATATGTTGTAAAAACTTATGAGCGTTTTCAGGTATGCCAACTTCTCTTTCATAATCAACACCAAAAAGTGGTAGTTCAAAATCATTTAAATCAAGTACAGTAACGTTTGTATTATCAACTAAACTTGATGCATAAATTGCTAATTGCTTGTTTATTGATTTTTTACTATTCGATCCTGCAAAGGCTATAATATTTGTCATATTTATATATTTGTTTATAGTACAAAGATATAATTAATATATTTAGTTTCCAAGGAAACTAATTCCATGTTATATATTTTATGATTTCATTAACAAGTCTCTCGTAAATTTTTCAAACTTTTGTACATTAGCACAAACAAAATTTTCATGGACATTAACTTCAATAAAAACGAAGATCATAATAAACTTTTAGTCTCAGAACTTACCAATCGCCTTACAAAAGTAAAATTAGGTGGCGGTAAAAGCCGCATTGAAAAACACCATTCTAAAGGAAAAATGACGGCTCGAGAACGCATAAATTTTCTTTTAGATGAAAAATCTAAATCGATTGAAATTGGTGCGTTTGCTGGTGAAGATATGTATGAATCTCATGGCGGATGCCCTTCTGGTGGTGTGGTTGTTAAAATAGGATATATAAAAGGTAAACAATGTATTTTGGTAGCAAATGATGCCACGGTAAAAGCTGGAGCTTGGTTTCCTATTACAGGTAAAAAGAATTTACGAGCTCAAGAAATAGCCATTGAAAATAAACTTCCCATTATTTACTTAGTGGACTCTGCCGGTGTATATCTGCCTATGCAAGATGAAATTTTTCCTGACAAAGAACATTTTGGACGTATTTTTAGAAACAATGCGATTATGAGTAGCATGGGAATTACTCAAATAGCAGCTGTAATGGGAAGCTGTGTTGCTGGAGGTGCTTATTTGCCCATTATGAGTGATGAAGCATTAATTGTTGATAAAACAGGAAGTATTTTTCTTGCCGGGAGTTACCTTGTTAAAGCCGCGATAGGTGAAACTATTGATAATGAAACTTTAGGCGGCGCGACAACACACTGCGAAATTTCGGGTGTTATAGATTATAAAGCGAAAGATGATAAGGATGCTTTAAATACTATTAAGAATATTGTAGATAAAATTGGGGATTTTGATAAAGCTGGTTTTAGCCGAAAAACTCCTATAAAACCAAAAGAAAATCCACAAGATATTTATGGTATCGTACCAAAATCAAGAGCCGATCAATATGATATGTATGAAGTTATTAAACGATTAGTTGATAATTCAGAATTTGATGAATATAAGGCAGGATATGGTAAAACAATAATTACGTGTTATGCCAGAATAGATGGTTGGGCGATTGGAATTGTTGCTAACCAACGTAAATTAGTTAAAACCAAAAAAGGTGAAATGCAATTTGGTGGAGTTATTTATAATGATAGCGCCGATAAAGCCACACGTTTTATTGCTAATTGTAACCAAAAGAAAATTCCTTTAGTGTTTTTGCAGGATGTAACCGGGTTTATGGTTGGGAGTAAAAGTGAACATGGCGGTATTATAAAAGATGGTGCTAAAATGGTAAATGCGGTTAGTAATTCAGTGGTACCTAAGTTTACAATTATTATTGGGAATAGTTACGGTGCAGGAAATTATGCCATGTGTGGAAAAGCATACGACCCACGATTGATTGTTGCATGGCCAAGTGCGGAACTTGCCGTTATGAGTGGGAATTCTGCAGCAAAAGTATTGTTGCAAATAGAAAAGGCATCACTCGAAAAGCAAGGTGAAAAATTTACTAAAGAAAAAGAAGAAGAACTATACAATAAAATAAAAGATCGATATGACAACCAAGTATCTCCATACTACGCAGCGGCAAGAATATGGACGGATGCTATTATTGATCCTTTAGACACCAGAACTTGGATTAGCCTGGGCATTGAAGCTGCAAACCACGCCCCTATTGAGAAGAAATTTAATATGGGTATTTTACAAGTATAGTATTATATAATCCCTTATTTTTTGTATCTTATTGGTTGCAAACCAACAACTTTAGCCATGGGAACAATTAAAACACTTAATAAGTGGGCAAATAAACACTCTTATTTCCCATTAGATTTATTGCGTATTGCTTTGGGCGTATTCTTATTTATAAAAGGAATAAGTTTTATATCTAATACAGAAATTTTAATGGAGTTATTTAAACCTATCCAGAATATGGCTGGAGGTATGCTTATAATTCATTATGTAGCTCCCGCGCATTTTGTTGGAGGCACTTTAATAGCATTTGGTTTACTAACACGGTGGACAATTATTGCTCAATTACCCATTCTTATTGGTGCTATTGCTATTAATTTTGTTGGGGAAATGAATACAACTAACCTCACTTTAGCAGTAATTACGCTTTTCGTGTGTATCTTTTTTTTGATTTATGGATCAGGTAAAAGATCATTAGACTATTACTTTAAAATGCAGAAATAATAAAAATGAATCCTAATTTGAGATATCGGCCTTTTAATTTTAAGCTTGCCGTTCAATCATCATTTTATTTCCGTGTTGTATGGAAATAATAACTGAATACCTTTTTTCTGAGAAAGGCCTTTAATTCTTTTTAGAATATTATAATTTTCTTCTCCTAATTCTTCTTTTAAAATAGTTTCTTTGGCTTTTACCAACCCAAATTCTTCAAGAATTTTATCTAAATCTTTTTTAAACACCGGAAATTCTTTCGTTTTATATTCTTCAATTTCTGCCGCCTCAGCAGCTCGTTGCAGCGCTAAATCTAACCCGCCTAATTCATCAACTAATCCAATTTTCAAGGCATCAGATCCGGTCCAAACACGTCCTTCAGCAATTGATTTCACATCGTCTTGTTCCATTTCCCTTCCAGTAGCTACACGACTTGTAAACAACTCATAAATATCTATAATTCCTTCTTTTATAAATACACGTTGTTCCTCATTTAATGGCTCAAAAAAGCTATACAAAACCGCATTTTTATTAGTTTTTACCTGTTCTGCATTAATACCCATGTTATCCGCTAGTTCTTTCCCATTAGGCAAAATTCCATAAACACCTATACTACCTGTAATAGTTGTTGGTTCTGCAATAATTTTATCAGCATTACAAGCAATATAATAACCTCCTGACGCTGCAAAATCTCCCATCGATACAATAACCGGCTTTACTTTTTTTGTTAATTCAATTTCTCGCCAAATTAGCTCACTTGCTATGGCGCTACCGCCAGGTGAATTTATACGCAATACAACTGCTTTTATTTTATCATCTTCTCTGGCATCTTTTAAAGACCTGTTCATTGAAACTTGCCCCACATTGTTTTCGTCACCTTCGCCATAAATTATATCACCCTCAGCATAAATTACAGCAATTTTATTTTTATTATACTTTGCCAGTAATTTTGTAGATACATGTTTTGCATAATCTTCAATGGTAATCGATTTTAATTCATTTTTTGAGTCTATTTTAACGGCATGTTTTAACCCATTTACATACTCATCATAATATGAGATTTTGTCTATTAATTGAGAATTTAGTGCTAATTTAGGACTACGCGCTAATAGACTATCAGCTATTATATTTAATCTTTCTAAAGGAATATTGCGGCTTTTAGATATATCTTGTTTTATTTCTTTCCAAAGTGATTCGAGATAACCTGAGATTTGTTCTCTGTTTTCATCGCTCATTTCATTTTGCAAAAATGGTTCAACAGCACTTTTATATTTTCCGAATCTTACCACTTCCATTTTAAGTCCAGATTTTTCTTGGAATGACTTAAAATAAAGTTGCTCGGAATACAATCCTTTAAATTCCATCATTCCAACTGGGTTTAAAAAAATTGTATCGGCAACCGAACTTAAATAATAATCTTTTTGAGTATAAATATCAGAATAGGCTACTACAAATTTACCTGACTCTTTAAACTTTAATAAAGATCCTCGCAACGCCTTTGTTTGCGATATTCCCGCATTAATAAAACTATTATCAATTGAAATTCCTTTTATTTTATCATCAATAGCCGCATAATTAATCGCATCGATAATATTAAATAGTCCATTTTTTTTATTTTCATTTAAAAATGGATAATCAGAGAATACTGTTTTGCCTGCATAGTCTTTTATAGGAAAGTCTAATTTTAATTCTAAAACAGAATTATTTTTTACTTGAACCACATCATCAGAACTTCCTCCAAATAATGC
>NZ_JABDMV010000028.1 GCF_013001275.1 Flaviramulus sp. | reverse complement strand
ATAGCACACAGACTTTCCACAATTCAAAATGCAGATGAAATAGTAGTTCTAAATAAAGGTGAAATTGTTGAACAAGGAAAACATAATGAATTAATAAAATTAAATGGAGTTTATAAAAAGCTTGTAGATATGCAAACTTTATAATAAAACGAAAAGTATATAAAAATAAAAAAGGATAGAGATTTGGGTTTCTATCCTTTTTTTGTTTCTGTTAGACTTGGGGACGACTAACAATATAAGTAGGTTTCTGATACAAACATAAATCAATAATTCAAACTGTCCAAGAAAAATTACACTTAATCGTATTTATTGTGTATTTCATCGATTTTATATTTATATAACGCTGTTTTTCAACTAGTTATAATTAACAAAAAAAATGCTTTAAACTTTTACTATATTTAATAGTCTAAAAGCTAAACAATTTTTGTGACCGAAGAAGCAGAACTGTTAGAACAACTAAAATCCGAAACCCATAAAAATCAAGCCTTTAAGGAGCTTCTAACTCTACATAAGGAGCGGTTGTATTGGCACATTCGAAATATAGTAAAGTCACATAATAACGCTGATGACGTACTTCAAAACACTTTTATAAAAGTTTATAAAAACATTAATAATTTTAAAGGTGATAGTAAATTATTTTCTTGGATGTACCGCATTGCAACTAACGAAGCTATTACGTTTATAAATAAAGAAGCCAAACGATTACAAATTAACAATGAAGAATTACAGCTATTAGCAATTAATAATTTAGCATCCGATGTTTATTTTGAAGGCGATGCCATTCAACTTAAACTTCAAAAAGCCATTGCAATATTGCCAGAAAAGCAACAACTTGTTTTTAATATGAGATATTTTGAAGACATCAAATACTCTGATATGTCTGAAATACTAAATACTAGTGAAGGGGCTTTGAAAGCATCATATCATATTGCCGTAAAAAAAATTGAAGCATATTTAACTCATAATTAAACCTTTATTTAAAAAGAAAGTCTTAATAATAGTATGAATAAGAATAATTTACAAAACATAAAGAAACCTGGATTTAATGTTCCAAAGGATTATTTTAACAATCTTGAAGATGTTATTTTAAGTGAAATTAATCTTAAAGAAACATTAAGTACATCTGGTTTTAAAACTCCCAAAGATTATTTTGAAACTTTGGAAGGTGTTGTTATAGAAAAAGTTACCGAAAAAAAAGCATCAAAAGTTATATCATTATTTAGTGCAAAAAATCTAGTTTATATATCGAGCGTTGCTGCTGCTATTTTATTGCTATTTAATCTTTCCAATTTTCAAAAAAATGGTGATTGGAGTAACTTAGATACTGAAACTGTTGAAAATTATATGATTAATGAAGATATTAGCTTTTATGAAATAGCCGCTTTATTATCTGATGAAGATTTAAAAGAAGAAAATTTCATTGATTATAATTTTGATAAAGAAAATATTGAAAATTACTTGCTAAATAATTTAGAAGTTGAAGATTTAGTTATTGATTAATACAAAACTCATGAAAAAAATTGTTTTCCCTATACTCGTTTTATTAATTTCTCTAAATACTTTTTCGCAAAGTAAAAAAGACAAAATTAAAGCACTTAAAGTCTCATTTTTAACAGAAAGGTTAGAATTAACACAAGAAGAAGCACAAGAATTCTGGCCAGTTTATAATGCGTATGATGATATAACGAGCAAAATTAAATTTGAAGATTTAAGAAGCATTCGTCGTGAAATAAAAAATAATATAACATCACTTTCTGACAAAAGAGCAAGTGAGCTTCTAGCAGAAATAGCGACTGCCGAAAACAAATTACATGTAGAAGATTTAAAATTAAACATAAAACTCAAAAAAATAATTTCTTCTAAAAAAATACTCTTACTTAAAATTGCCGAAGAAGATTTTAAAAAGAAATTATTTGAACAGTGGAAAAAAAGGAGACACAATGGTAAAAGACCATAAAAAAAGGAGCGATTTGCTCCTTTTTTTATTTTCTAAAAGTAAGTTTAGATATTCTCCCCATTCCAGATGCATAAGCAATACTATCATTTAAAAATCGAATAGTATAAAAACCTTCGTCACTTAAATGTTCCCAAGTTTCTCCAGCATCATTGCTATAATCAATACCCTTAAAACCAGTAGCAACTAATTCTTTACCCTTTCTATTAGGTATATATTGCACACAGCTTCTATAACCTGGATTTTGATTTTTAGCCACTAACTGCCATGTTCTTCCGCCATCTGTAGTTTTAATTTTATTTGCCGTGTTAGCATCTGGTTTGGTGTAATCACCTCCTATTCCGAATCCATTTAATGAATCATAAAAATCAATAGAGTAAATGCCCTCGGTCTCTTTTTCTTTAATTATTGGCGTATCAAATACGTTCCAATTTTTTCCTTTATCAGGCGAAAAATAAACGCGTCCTGCAGTTGTGGCAACCCATGTATTATCTCCAACAATAGCAATATTTGTATCACTTGCCGCAAAAGCGCCTTCGTTTTCTATTCCTTTTGGTAAATCATCACATGACAATTTCTTCCATGTTTTACCACCATTCCGTGTAATTATAACACTCAAGCACCCTTCGGTTGAATCTCCAATGGCTATACCTTCTTCATCATTCCAAAAATCCATAGAATCATAAAAAACACCTGCCCCTTCTTCCTTATAAACCAATTCCATATTACTAGTGTCTCCCGTTTTGTAAAGCAATGCTGGTTTATCTATACTTAAAATAAAAAAATCAGTTGCTGTATGTGCTACAGATCTAAAATGCAAACCTAAAGTATCATGCTTTTGAATTGAAGTTTTCCATGATTGAGATTCATTATTAAATAAGCCAAAAACACCATTATTTGCCGCAAATGCTAAACTATTATCATTCAATATATCGATAGCTCGAATACTTAACAAAGAATCTTTCATCATATTTTCAACCTCAACTTTGGAAAAAATTCTTGGTTTAAATGTTTGCTTTTTTATACAAGAAACCAAAATAAATAAACTACAAAAAGTAACAAAAATCTGTTTCATAAAAACGAATATCCAAGAAAGATAAGTCTATTCATTCAAATAATAAAAACATTCGTGAATTCATGGCTTTTAATGTAACTTTGCACCCTTATTTAAACAACATGCGATTACACAGAAATTTATGCTTTGCGGTTATTGATGGTTTAACCTTAATTTTTAACGAAGGCAAATATGCCGATAAGGTTATACAGCAACTATTAAAACGTGATAAGCGTTGGGGCGCGCGCGACAGAGGGTTTGTTGCCGAAACTACTTATGAAATGGTTAGATGGAAACGCTTATATGCTGAAATTGCTGAAGTTAAAGAACCATTTGACAGAGATAATCTTTGGAGAATGTTTGCTGTTTGGGCAACTTTGAAAGGTATAAAATTACCCGATTGGAAATATTTTGAAGGCACACCTTTACGCAAAATTAAAGGGCGTTATGATGAGCTTTCAAAAATCAGAAAATTTAAAGAGTCTATTCCAGATTGGATGGATGAAATAGGTGAAAAAGAATTAGGAAAGGCTATTTGGACAAAAGAAATTGCTGCTTTAAATCAACAAGCCGATGTTATTTTAAGAGTGAATACTTTAAAAACCACCAAGGAAAAATTACAAAGTGAGCTATTTGATTTAGAAATAGAAACAGAGTTTCTTCCAGATTATCCAAGTGCTTTAAAACTTAATGAACGTGCCAATGTATTTTCAACGGAAGCTTTTAAAAATGGTTTTTTTGAAGTTCAAGATGCGTCTTCTCAATTAGTTGCAGAGTTTTTAAACGTCCAACCTGGTATGCGCGTAGTTGATGCTTGTGCAGGAGCAGGTGGAAAAACATTACACCTCGCCTCTTTAATGGAAAATAAAGGGCAAATTATTGCCATGGATATTTATGGTAATAAGCTGAATGAGTTAAAACGAAGAGCAAAACGAAATGGTGCACATAACATTGAAAACCGGGCTATTGAATCTACAAAAGTTATAAAAAAATTATACGATAAGGCAGATCGTGTTTTAATTGATGCCCCTTGTTCCGGTTTAGGAGTTCTGCGTAGAAATCCAGATGCAAAATGGAAATTACAACCAGATTTTATTGAAAAAATTAAAGTTACTCAGCAAGAGATTATTCAACAATATTCAAGGATGGTTAAAGTAGGTGGACAAATGGTATATGCGACTTGTTCAGTATTACCTTCAGAAAACCAAAAGCAAGTAGACACTTTTTTAAATTCTGAGGCTGGAGCTAATTTCACTTTAATTAAAGACAAAAAAGTATTGGCTCATAAATCAGGTTTCGATGGATTTTATATGGCGTTGTTAGAGAAGTCCAACTAATCAAGCATTAATTATAAAAAACAACTAGTTTAAAAAATCTTATTTTTATTTTTGAGCCTTTAATATTCTTAAAACTTACAATTCTTATATCTAAAAATATATGATTCAAAAAGGTAAAGAAGCAGAACGTTTAGCAGTCGCGGACAATTACAAACACTGGAAAAAATGGGGCCCTTATTTGGCAGAACGACAATGGGGTACTGTTCGGGAAGATTATAGTGAGCATGGAAATGCATGGGATTTTGTTGATCATGAAAAAGCACGTAGTAATGCTTATCGATGGGGAGAAGAAGGTATAGGAGGTTTTTGCGACTCACGAGAAATATTATGTTTAGCGCCTGCTTTTTGGAATGGTAAAGATCCTATTTTAAAAGAACGATTATTTGGACTTACCAACAATCAAGGTAACCATGGTGAAGATGTAAAAGAACTTTATTTTCATCAAATTTCATCACCTACACATTCATATTGTAAGTACTTATATAAATATCCTCAAAAAGAATTTCCTTATTCCGAATTAGAAAGCACTAATAATAATTTAAGTCGAGAAGATTTCGAATATGAATTATTAGACACCGATGCTTTTAAAAATAATGCGTATTTCGATTGCTTTATTGAATATGCCAAGGCCGATATAGACGATATACTTTTAAAAATCACGGTAGTTAATAGAAGTTCAAAAGCAGCCAAAATACATGTACTTCCACACCTTTGGTTTCGAAATTTTTGGAAACATAATAATCGGCATCCTCGGCCAAATATAAAATCCGTTTCAGAATCTACAGTGCAATCACAAAGTACAAGAAACGGTAAATATTATTTTTATCATGAAAATGGAGAGCAGCTTTTCTGTGACAACGAGACTAATAATAAGCGCATTTATAATATTCCAAATGTTACCACTTTTGTGAAAGATGGTATTAACGACCACGTAGTAAATGGAGAAAAAACAGTAAACCCAAAATTGAAAGGCACCAAAGTAGCTGTTTGGCATAAATTTAACCTCAAAGCAGGTCAAGAAAAAACCGTTAAAGTTCGTTTATGTAAAAGAAAAATAGAAAATCCGTGGGCTGATTTTGATACCGTATTTCACGACAGAATATCCGAATGCGAAGCATTTTACAATAAAACAATAAATACTAAAATTCCAGAAGCACATCAAAATATTGCTAAAAGTGCCTTTTCGGGTTTACTTTGGACGAAGCAATTCTATTATTACAATGTGCATAAATGGTTGTTTGGCGGTCCGGAAGAAATGAAACCTTATAGGGCTTATCCTAGAAATTTTAATTGGCAACACCTTAACAACAGACATGTAATTTCGATGCCCGATAAATGGGAATACCCATGGTATGCTGCCTGGGATTTAGCATTTCATATGGCCTCTTTTGTTGAGATAGACCCTTATTTTGCTAAAGAGCAATTATTATTGGTTCTTAAAGAAAACTACATGCACCCCAACGGGCAAATACCCGCATACGAATGGAATTTTAGCGATGTTAATCCACCTGTACATTCGTATGCCGTTTGGAATGTATACGAAAAAGATAAAAACCATACCGGTAAAGGCGATATCGTGTTTTTGGAAAAATCATTCCAAAAACTGCTTCTTAATTTTACATGGTGGGTTAACCAAAAAGACAAAAGTGGTACTGATCTTTTTGAAGGCGGCTTTTTAGGATTAGATAACATTGGAGTTTTTGATCGCAACCATATGCCACAAGGTATTAAAAGAATGCAACAAGCAGATGCTACTAGTTGGATGGCTATGTTTACAATAAATATGCTCCGTATGTCGCTAGAATTGTCCAAAAACAATAAAATATACGAAGAATCTGTTACTAAATTTTTCAGGCATTTCTTAAACATTGCATGGGCTATGCACCATATTGGTAAAAAAGATATTTCACTATGGGACGACCAAGATAACTTCTATTATGATGTAGTAGAAATGTCAAGTGGATCTACCGATCTTTTAAGAGTGCGTTCTTTAGTAGGAGTTATACCAATGTTTGCTGTTGAAATTATTCCTAAAGACCTTTTTGAAGAATTAAAAATATTCAAAAAGAGAGCCAGCGAAATTATGAGAACCCGACCTGATTTAGCGTCCTTAATTTCAAATATAGATGACCCTAACGAAGATGGTAATTATCTTTTTTCAATTATGCGCGGGTTTAGATTGGAACATTTGCTTAAACGGTTGTTAGATGAAGATGAATTTCTTTCTGATTACGGTATTCGTTCTTTATCCAAATATCATGAAAAACATCCCTTTGTTTTCAAATATCAGGGACATCATCAAATTCAATACGAATCTGGTGAGAGCCGTTCCGGTATGTTTGGTGGCAATTCCAATTGGCGTGGTCCTATATGGATGCCAATCAATTATATGATAATACAATCGTTACGCAAGTATTACACTTTTTATGGGCCAACTTATCAATATGAATTTCCGACAGGTTCTGGCAAAAAACTAAACCTTAAAGAAATAGCAAACGAACTTACCAAACGATTAATAAAACTGTTTGAACCCAATAAAGCTGGGAAATTTCAGTATCATGCAGAAAATGAAGGAAAACATTTTACAAAAGACAAACATTTTAAAAACCTACATTTCTTTTATGAGTTTTTCGACGGTGATAATGGCAAAGGTTTAGGTGCATCGCATCAAACAGGTTGGACAGCTTTAATTGCTAATTTAATTATGGAAATGGATGCAGACAATTAATAAATTTTAATTGTTAAAATACTGTTGATAACAGTCTGCGCTTTCATAAAAAAACAAACATTGAATCGTTAAAAAAGTGTATTTTTGCATTTTCTTAAACATACGCAAATCAATTCATAATGATTCATTTCTTTGGAAACGTAACTGGCAAAATTTTTGCTGTTCAAACAACAAAAGAATTATCAACCGAAAGCATATCTAAGCTAACATGGCTATTTGGCAACCAGCCTAAAATTGAACAAGCATCTTTGGATGCTTTTTTTGTTGGTCCTCGTAGTGCAATGATCACGCCCTGGAGTACCAATGCAGTTGAAATCACTCAAAACATGGGAATTTCCGATATTATCAGAATTGAAGAATTTCAAGCTGTGGCTGAAGATTTTAAGGATTTTGACCCAATGATTTCTGAGAAGTTTAACGGTTTAAATCAGGACTCATTTACTATTGATATTAAACCAGAACTTATTCTTAATATTGAAGATATTTCAGCTTACAACCAACAAGAAGGTTTATCATTAAGTGATGAAGAAGTAGCGTATTTGGAAGGTGTTTCTAAGAAAATTGGCAGACCATTAACTGACTCTGAAGTGTTTGGGTTTTCCCAGGTAAATAGTGAGCATTGTCGTCATAAAATTTTTAATGGCACATTTGTAATTGATGGTGAAGAAAAGCCCGTATCGCTTTTCAAAATGATAAGACAAACTTCAGAAGCAAATCCTAACGATATTGTTTCTGCATATAAAGATAATGTAGCTTTTGTAAAAGGTCCAAAAGTGGAACAATTTGCTCCTAAACGTGCCGATATTCCAGATTATTATACTACTGAAGAATTTGAATCTGTTATTTCACTTAAGGCGGAAACACATAACTTTCCAACTACAGTTGAGCCTTTTAATGGTGCTGCAACAGGTGCTGGTGGTGAAATTAGAGATAGACTTGCTGGCGGTAAAGGGTCGCTTCCATTAGCAGGAACTGCAGTTTACATGACATCGTATTCTCGTTTAGAAGAAAACAGACATTGGGAACAAAAATTTGCAGCAAGAGATTGGCTTTACCAAACACCAATGGATATTTTGATAAAGGCTTCCAACGGTGCATCAGATTTTGGTAATAAATTTGGGCAACCTCTAATATGCGGCTCCATATTAACTTTTGAGCACCAAGAAAATTCAGCAGCAAGTACTTCAGCAGCAAGAAAACTCGGATTCGATAAAGTAATTATGCAAGCTGGTGGAATTGGATATGGTAAAATTGATCAAGCTTTAAAAGACACACCGAAAACAGGTGATAAAATAGTAATTCTTGGTGGCGAAAACTACCGTATTGGTATGGGCGGTGCTGCAGTATCGTCTGCGGACACTGGGGCATTTGCTTCGGGTATCGAATTAAATGCCGTACAACGATCTAACCCAGAAATGCAAAAACGTGCAGCCAATGCAATTCGTGGTATGGTCGAAAGCGATGAAAATTTCATCGTATCTATTCACGATCATGGTGCTGGTGGACACTTAAATTGCCTTTCAGAACTTGTTGAAGATACTGGTGGAAAAATTGATTTAGACGCTTTACCTATTGGAGATCCAACTCTTTCTGATAAAGAAATTATAGGGAACGAATCTCAAGAACGGATGGGTCTAGTGATTGCAGAAAAACATATTGAAACGCTTAAAAATATTGCTGATCGTGAGCGGTCTCCAATGTATACTGTTGGAGACGTTACAGGAGATGACCGATTTACCTTCCAATCTAAAACAAAAGGTAACAAGCCTATGGATTTAGCTATGGAAGACATGTTTGGAAGTTCACCTAAAACTGTTTTAACGGATAATTCTATTGAAAGAAATTATAAAAATTCAAGATACAAAACCAAGAATTTACAAATCTATTTAGAACAAGTTTTACAGTTAGAGGCGGTGGCTTGTAAAGATTGGTTAACAAACAAAGTAGACCGTTGTGTTGGTGGTAAAGTAGCCAAACAACAATGTGTTGGTCCATTACAAATTCCATTAAATAATGTTGGTGTTATGGCATTAGATTTTAATGGAAAAGAAGGTATTGCTACTTCAATTGGCCACTCACCTATTTCCGGATTAATTCATCCAGAAGCAGGTAGTAGAAATTCTATCACCGAAGCATTAACTAACATCATTTGGGCGCCATTAAAAGATAATTTAGCATCAATTTCTCTATCTGCAAACTGGATGTGGCCTTGTAAAAATGAAGGGGAAGACGCTCGTTTATATAAAGCGGTTAAAGCCATTTCAGAATTTTCAATCGATTTAGGAATCAATGTCCCAACAGGAAAAGATTCGCTTTCAATGAAGCAGAAATATAAAGATGGCGAAGTAATTTCTCCAGGGACGGTTATTATATCCGCTGCTGCAAATTGTAATGAAATCTCTAAAGTTGTGGAGCCTGTTTTACAACAAAATGGAGAAAATATATATTATATTAATATCTCTCAAGATCAATATAAATTAGGAGGAAGTTCTTTTAATCAAGTATTAAACACTATTGGGAATGAAGCTCCAGATGTAAAAAATTCAAATTTTGTAAAAAACACTTTTAATACCATTCAAAATTTAATTAAAACCGATAAAATTTCTGCGGGACATGATGTTGCTTCTGGTGGATTAATTACAACCATATTAGAAATGTGTTTTGCCGATATCAATTTAGGTGCAGATTTTGATATCTCGGCTTTAAATGAAGAAGATTCTATAAAAGTTTTATTCTCTGAAAATTCAGGAATTGTGTTTCAAGGTGACCCTTCAATAGAAACAGTTTTATCTGAACAGAATATTGAATTCTTCACAATTGGAAATACAAATAATTCAGGAATAGTCAACATTAAAAATAAGGAAGATAATTTCTCTTTTGATGTTTCAAAAATGAGAGATGTTTGGTATAAAACATCATTCTTATTAGACAAAAAACAAACAGCAAATGGTTTAGCACAAGACCGATTTGAAAACTATAAAAAACAACCTCTAAAATATACTTTCCCAAAACAATTTACTGGAAAATTACCAGAACTAGCCGGAAAAAGACCAAAAGCTGCCATTCTTCGTGAAAAAGGAAGTAATTCTGAACGTGAAATGGCAAATGCGATGTATTTAGCTGGTTTTGATGTGAAAGACGTACATATGACCGATTTAATATCTGGTCGTGAAACTTTAGAAGACATTCAATTTTTAGGAGCTGTTGGAGGCTTTAGCAACTCTGATGTTTTAGGGTCTGCAAAAGGATGGGCTGGTGCTATTAAATACAATGAAAAAGCAAACAAGGTTATCAGAAATTTCTTTAAGAGAGAAGACACGCTCTCTGTTGGAATTTGTAACGGTTGTCAACTTTGGATGGAATTAGATTTAATCAATCCAGAGCATGATATTCATGGAAAAATGCATCATAATAATTCGCGTAAACATGAAAGTTCTTTTACTTCAGTAAAAATCCAAGAGAACAATTCTGTCATGCTTTCTACACTTTCAGGAAGTACTTTAGGAGTTTGGATTTCACACGGTGAAGGAAAATTCAATTTACCTTATTCAGAAGACAAATACCAAATTGTTGCGAAATATGGTTATGAAGGTTATCCGAATAACCCAAATGGTTCTGATTTTAACACCGCTATGTTGTGTGATAAAACAGGGCGTCATTTAGTAACGATGCCACATATTGAGCGTTCTACATTCCAATGGAACTGGGCTAATTATCCTAATGATAGAAAAGATGAAGTTACACCATGGATAGAAGCATTTGTTAATGCTAGACTATGGATTGAAAAACACTAATATTTATTAAATTAACAAAAAACTTATTGAGTTTATAATAATATGCTCCTTTTTTTATGGCTTATTTGAAAATCTAATTTATTTTCATACTTTGCAGAACTGCATTATAATGATTCCCTATGAAAGAAATAACAAGACTTTTTGATTTTCCTTATTACCAACTTGAAAAATATAATTTAGAAGCTTCGCTTGTAACAAAGTCGAATGGTGTTTGGGTTAAAACTTCAACAAAAGAATATATTGATAAAGCAAATACAATAAGTAGAGCGCTTTTAAAACTTGGTGTACAAAAAAATGATAAAATAGCAGTTATTTCATCTACAAATAGGACTGAGTGGAATATTATGGATATAGGTATTTTGCAAACGGGAGCGCAAAATATTCCAATTTACCCAACAATTTGTGCTGAAGATTATGAGTATGTATTAAATCATAGCGAATCAATATTTTGTTTCGTTTCAGATGAAGAGGTTTTAAAAAAAGTACGGAAAGTACAAGCTAATACACAATTAAAGGAAGTGTATTCTTTTAATCAAATAGAAGGTTGTAAACATTATTCAGAATTATTCGAACTTGGTAAAGATGAAAGCACCCAAAAGGATGTAGAAACCCGAAAAGATGCTGTTTTACCATCAGATTTAGCAACAATAATTTACACGTCTGGAACAACTGGTAAACCAAAAGGCGTGATGCTTTCACACAATAATATTACTACTAATGCGCTAGATGCGTCATCTCGTTTACCAAATTTAGGTAGAGACACGCGAGTATTAAGTTTTTTACCAATATGCCATATTTTTGAACGCGTACTTATTTATTTATACCAATATGCCGGAACAACTATATATTTTGCAGAAGGGATCGATAAAATTGGTGAAAATGCAAAAGAAATTAAGCCTAATTTAATGAGTGTAGTGCCAAGACTATTAGAAAAGTTGTTCGATAAAATTATGGCTAAAGCCGAAGATTTATCAGCAATTAAAAAAGCACTTTTCTTTTGGGCCGTTTCGGTTGGAGAAAAATGGGAACCTTATAGCCAGAACGGATGGTGGTATGAATTTAAACTTAAAATTGCTAATAAATTAATCTTCAGTAAATGGAGAGAAGCTTTAGGTGGAGAATTACATACTATGGTTTCTGGTAGTGCCGCTTTACAAACAAGATTAACAAGAGTGTTTTCAGCAGCTGGTATGCAAATTATGCAAGGTTATGGTCTTACTGTAACATCGCCAGTGGTTTCAGTAGAAATGTATAAAGACAACCATTTTAAGGTAGGTACAGTAGGCAAGCCTATAAAAAATGTAGAGGTTAAAATTGCAGAAGATGGAGAAATTCTTATCAAAGGACCAAACGTTATGATGGGTTATTTTAAAGATCCGATAAAAACTGCTGAAGTTATGAGTGGAGATTATTTCCATACTGGAGATAAAGGAGAAATTGATCCAGATGGGTTTTTAAAAATAACAGGACGTAAAAAAGAAATGTTTAAAACATCGGGTGGAAAGTATGTAATTCCTACACTTCTGGAAAACGAATTAAAACAATCTCGATTTATTGAACAAATAATGGTTGTTGGCGAAGGTGAAAAAATGCCGGCTGCTCTAATTCAACCAAATTTTGAATACATTAAAATTTGGATTGAAAAAGAAGAAATAAATATAGGGAATTCTAATAATGAGATAGCTTCATCTGAAGAAATTATAAAGGCTATTCAAGATAGAGTAAATACTTGCAATCAAAAATTTGGAAAATGGGAACAAATAAAGCGGTTTGAGTTAACTCCAGAAGTTTGGTCCATTGATGCAGGACATCTTACTCCAACACTTAAAATGAAAAGAGATATCATTAAAGCAAAGTATCATACACTTATTGAAAAAATATACAGACCTTAATTTATTGCATATTCAATAAAATAGACTAAAAATTAATAATTATTTAAAACCTTAACTTCTTTTTTAAGAAATTAAGGTTTTTTTCATACTTTTAATATTAACTAACTAATAAATATTAAAAAAATGAAAACAAAAAATTTCTTAGCTGCCGGTGTAGTTGGTGGCATTGTCGATTTCCTTTTAGGATGGTTGTTCTATGGTATTTTATTTAAAGATGCATTTCCTCAACCTGAAGAGAACTCAAGCACCATGATCTTTATATTTTTGGGATGTATAACATTTGGCTTATTTGTATCCTATATATATACACAATGGGCGCAAATATCAACTTTTGTCACTGGTGCAAAAGGGGGCGCCGTTATTGGGATATTTATTGGGTTATTTATGAACTTTTTTAATTTAGCTATGACCGCAGAAGCAACTTATGAACTAGCAGCATTAGATGTTGGAATTTCTGTTGTTATGGGAGCTATTATTGGAGGTGTAGTTGGACTAGTAAATGGCAAAATGGGATAATTACCAAAATTCTTTAACTTTTTATAAACACCTCTTATATGGAGGTGTTTTTTATTTAATATTTTGTAAAATTTATTATGCACGCATAATAAATTTTACTATATTTGGAACTGTAATTAATTTTTATGAAAGATAAAACCATTGAATATTTACTCAGAACAACATGGCTCACAGTACAGAAAATGTATAATGAGGAGGCTGCCAAGTTCGATACTACAATGGCTACCGGATTTACGTTATTGAGTGTTGATCCTGAAAAAGGAACCGCATCAACCTCATTAGGTCCAAAAATGGGAATGGAGCCAACTAGTCTATCAAGAATTTTAAAAACGATGGAAACTAGAGGTTTAATTGAAAGAAAACCAAATCCAAATGACGGAAGAGGAGTTATTATCACACTTACCGATTTTGGAAGAGAAAAGAGAGCATATTCAAAAGAAAAGGTAATTACTTTTAATGAAGTCATTAAAAATAATATTTCAGAAGAAAAATTAAAACATTTTTATGAAGTTACCGAAACAATAAATGAAATGATTTCGAATAAAAAAATATACAATCAAACAGATAGTACTTTAAAATAAAATGAGCAAACGTAGAATTAAAAAAGTAGCCATAATTGGTTCTGGTATCATGGGAAGTGGCATTGCATGTCATTTTGCCAATATTGGTGTAGACGTATTATTATTGGACATTATTCCAAGAGAACTTAATGAGAAGGAAAAAGCTAAAGGCTTAACTTTGGAAGACAAAGCTGTGAGAAACCGGTTGGTAAATGATGCTTTAACAGCATCGTTAAAATCCAAACCATCTCCTATTTATCATCAATCTTTCGCAAATCGCATCACTACAGGAAACTTAGAAGATGATATTTCAAAAGTTGCAGATGTAGACTGGATTATGGAGGTTGTGGTCGAACGACTGGATATTAAAAAAGTTGTTTTCGAAAAATTAGAAAAACACAGAACACCAGGAACACTTATTACCTCTAACACGTCTGGTATTCCAATTAAATTTATGAGTGAAGGACGAAGTGAAGATTTCCAGAAACATTTCTGCGGAACACACTTTTTTAATCCTGCACGTTACTTAAAATTATTCGAAATAATTCCAGGTCCTAAAACAGATGCTTCTGTTCTAGATTTTTTAAATGAATATGGTGAAAAATTCTTAGGTAAAACATCAGTTATTGCTAAAGACACGCCTGCATTTATAGGAAACCGAATTGGGATTTTCTCAATTCAAAGTTTATTTCACGCAGTTAAAGATTTAGATCTAACAGTTGAAGAAGTTGATAAATTATCAGGTCCAGTAATTGGTCGTCCAAAATCGGCAACCTTTCGTACCGTTGATGTTGTTGGTTTAGATACATTGGTACATGTAGCAAATGGAATACATGAAAACTGCCCAAATGACGAACGTTTAGAGTTATTCAAATTACCCGATTTCATCAACACTATGATGGAAAACAAATGGTTGGGAAGCAAAACTGGACAAGGGTTTTATAAATTAGAAAGAAAATCTGATGGTTCTAAAGATATTTTAACTTTAGATCTTAACACTCTAGAATATAGAGCTAACAAGCGTGCAAAATTTGCAACTTTAGAACTAACTAAGACTATTGATAAAGTAGTAGACCGTTTTAAGGTATTAGTAAAAGGAAAAGATAAAGCGGGAGAATTTTATAGAAAGAGCTTTGCAGCACTATTTGCTTATGTATCTAATCGTATTCCAGAAATTACTGACGAGCTCTATAAGATTGATGACGCAATGAAAGCTGGCTTTGGCTGGGAACATGGGCCTTTCCAAATTTGGGATGCTATAGGTGTTGAAAAAGGAATCGAAATGATGAAAGCTGAAGGTTTAGAGCCTAATGCTTGGGTAAATGACATGTTAGCAACTGGAATAACATCATTCTATACAGTGAAAGAAGGAGCCACATATTCATATGATATTCCTAAAAAATCGCAAGAAAAAATTCCAGGTCAAGATAGTTTCATCATCTTAGATAATATTAGAAAAACAAACGAAGTATTTAAAAACTCTGGTGTTGTTATTGAAGATTTGGGAGACGGAATCCTTAATGTAGAATTCCAATCTAAAATGAATACCATAGGAGGCGATGTATTGGCAGGATTAAACAAAGGTATTGATTTAGCAGAAAAAGATTTCGCTGGTTTAATAGTAGGTAATCAAGCTGCAAACTTCTCAGTTGGAGCAAACATCGGAATGATTTTCATGATGGCCGCGGAACAAGAATATGATGAGCTAAACATGGCAATTAAATACTTCCAAGATACCATGATGCGAATGCGTTATTCTTCAATCCCGACTATTGCTGCGCCACATGGTATGGCACTTGGTGGAGGTTGCGAATTATCATTACACGCAGACAAGGTAGTTGCTGCGGCGGAAACTTATATGGGACTTGTTGAGTTTGGTGTAGGTGTTATTCCTGGTGGTGGAGGATCAAAAGAAATGGCTTTAAGAGCCTCTGACACGTTCCGAAAAGGTGATGTGGAATTAAATATTTTACAAGAATATTTCTTGACCATTGGTATGGCCAAAGTATCTACTTCTGCTTATGAAGCTTTTGATACTGGTGTTCTTCAGAAAGGAAAAGATATAGTAGTTGTAAATAAAGATCGTCAATTAGCGGTTGCTAAACAACATGCCAAATTGATGGCAGATATGGGTTATACACAACCGGTAAAACGTACAGATGTAAAAGTACTTGGCAAACAAGCTTTAGGTATGTTTTTAGTTGGTACAGACGCAATGCAAGACAGTAATTATATTTCAGCTCATGATATGAAAATAGCTAATAAATTAGCATATGTTATGGCTGGAGGTGATTTGTCTGAACCAACTTTAGTGAGTGAACAATACTTATTAGATCTGGAACGTGAAGCTTTTTTAAGCCTATGTACAGAGCGTAAGACTCTAGAACGTATTCAGCACATGTTAACCAAAGGAAAACCTTTAAGAAACTAAGAAAAATGAAACAAGCATATATAGTAAAAGCATATAGAACAGCTGTTGGTAAAGCACCTAAAGGCGTTTTTCGATTTAAGAGAACTGATGAATTAGCTGCTGAAACTATTCAGCACATGATGAAAGAGCTACCAAATTTAGACAAGAAACGTATTGATGATGTTATTGTTGGAAATGCCATGCCAGAAGGATCGCAAGGTTTAAACATGGCAAGATTTATTTCATTAATTGGTCTTGATAGTGTTGATGTTCCTGGTGTAACGGTTAATCGCTTTTGCGCTTCCGGAATAGAAACTATTGGTATAGCTGCTGCAAAAATTCAAGCGGGAATGGCAGATTGTATAATAGCAGGTGGTGCAGAAAGCATGAGCAGTGTACCTATGACAGGCTTCAAACCAGAATTAAATTATGATACCGTAAAAGCAGGCCATGAAGATTATTATTGGGGAATGGGAAATACTGCTGAAGCGGTTGCCAATCAATTTAAAGTGTCGCGAGAAGACCAAGACGAATTTGCATACAATTCACACATGAAAGCCTTAAGAGCATTAGCAGAAAATCGTTTTCAAGAACAAATTGTACCAATAGATGTAGAACAAACTTACATTGACGCAAATGGCAAACGAGCGACAAAAAAATATACGGTTACAAAAGATGAAGGCCCACGTGCAGGAACTAGTAAAGAAGCACTAGCAAAATTAAGAGCCGTTTTCGCCGCTGGCGGAAGCGTCACTGCTGGTAACTCATCGCAAATGAGTGATGGAGCTGCATTTGTAATGGTTATGAGTGAAGACATGGTTAAAGAATTAAACCTAGAACCAATTGCTCGTTTAGTTAACTATGCTGCGGCAGGTGTTGAGCCTCGGATTATGGGAATTGGTCCAGTAAAAGCAATACCAAAAGCGTTAAAACGGGCAGGTTTAAAACAATCAGATTTAGAGTTAATAGAATTAAACGAAGCCTTTGCTTCACAGTCTATAGCTGTAATTAGAGAGTTAGACCTAAATCCAGATATTATAAATGTAAACGGTGGCGCAATTGCATTAGGGCATCCATTAGGGTGTACTGGAGCAAAATTATCGGTGCAACTTTTTGATGAAATGCGTAAGCGTGACATGAAAGGAAAATATGGTGCAGTAACCATGTGTGTTGGTACTGGTCAAGGTGCTTGTGGAATATTTGAATTTTTAAATTAAAAAAGAACTTAATACAATTATATAATGGAAACAACAGAAAAAGACATCTTACGTGGAGGTCAATTCTTAGTTAAAGAAACAAAGTGCGAAGATGTTTTTACTCCAGAAGATTTTTCTGAAGAGCAAAAAATGATGAAGGATGCAGTGATGGAATTTAATGAACGAGAGATTATTGCTCATAAACCTCGTTTTGAAGCGAAAGATTATGCTTTAACTGAAGAAGTGATGCGTAAAGCTGGTGAACTTGGATTTCTAGGAGTTGCGGTACCAGAAGCTTTTGGAGGATTGGGTATGGGATTTGTTTCTACGTGCTTAACTTGTGACTATATTTCTAGCGGAACTGGATCATTTAGCACTGCGTTTGGAGCTCATACTGGAATTGGTACAATGCCGATAACACTATATGGTACAGAAGAACAAAAACAAAAATATGTGCCAAAATTAGCAACAGGGGAATGGTTTGGTGCATATTGCCTTACTGAACCTGGAGCTGGATCTGATGCAAATTCAGGTAAAACCACCGCAACACTTTCTGCTGATGGAAAATCATATAAAATTAACGGTCAAAAAATGTGGATCTCAAACGCAGGTTTCTGTAGTTTGATGATTGTTTTTGCTCGTATTGAAGACGATAAAAATATTACAGGGTTTATTGTTGAATATGACGGTGAAAATCCTAACGGAATTACTTTAGGTGAAGAAGAACATAAATTAGGTATTCGTGCGTCTTCTACACGTCAAGTA
>NZ_JABDMV010000012.1 GCF_013001275.1 Flaviramulus sp. | reverse complement strand
AGCTGCCAATGCGGTTCTAAATCCATTAACCACAGGTTTTTCAATAGGTTCTTCAAATCTTAAAATAGGCCAATTATTTTCGAAAGCTACCTGAGATAATTTTTGATCTGGATTTGTCGCTACCGGTTTGCCAACAATTTTTAGTAGCGGATAATCTTCAATACTATCGGTATAAAAGTAACTTTTAGATAAGTCTACATTATTCTTTTTAGCAAATTTTCGTGCTGCTCTTGCTTTCCCTTCGCCCCAGCACATTTCGGAAACACGACCAGTAAATTTACCGTTACGTAATTCCATTTCTGTGGCATATATATCTTTAATACCTAAAGCTTTAGCAATAGGCTCAATTTGATAGGTTGTAGCTGCAGATATGATAACTACTTTATGTCCTTTTTCTAAATGTTTCTTAATTAATTCTCTAGATTCTGGATAAATAGTTTCTTCTAAATAATCTTCAAAAACTTGCACTCCTAATTCGGTAAATGCCGATTCTGCTATACCTTTTACTCCTAGTGCTGCAATTTTTGTAAGTACTTCAAAATCTCTATTTCCCGCTGCAAATATAAGTGCCGTTGCAAACTGTGTAAGATATTCCTTTGTAGTTGTTTTACCACTGAACAAACGCGTTGTCATGAATTTTTTAGCAGAAAAATCATTGATTAAAGTTCTATCCATATCAAAAAACGCAGTAATATGAGGTCCTTCTTCTATAATTTCATCGTTGTGCACTTCATCGTTATTAGAATCTGGCGCAACAATTTGTTCAGAAGATTGTTGTTTTAAGACTTTTTTATCATTTTGAACTTCGATTTGTTTTAAATAAAATAATCGTTCTGATAATTCATCTAAATGATTTTTCCAGTTCTCTAACCCATCATAATCCAATGTTCTTTCAACTGGAATTAAATTCGCGTTTTTAGCAAAACGAAGTGCGTTAATTAAAAATGGTTTTGACACGCTATCCAATCGAGTAATATTAGACTGCCAATGCAATTCCTTTCCTTTAAACATAGCTAAGTCGATGAAATCGTCGTCATTAAAATCATCCTCAACATCCCAACTATTAAGTGTGTGACAAACTACTTTATCTGCTTCTAAATAAGATAATAATATAGCTCTTGACACGAACAAATCTTGTTTTTTGAATAATGCCGAAATATCTCCTTTAGGATCTGAAACTACAGCTCTCCAATTTTTGTCGAATCGAATGAGTTCTGCTTCAATTTCACTACTAAATTTTGGTTTATTTGTATAGAAAAATTCAAATTTAAATAAGTTACGAAGCCTCATAATTTCCTCCCAAAAATTTGTAATTCGGTTGGAAGACTTGTCATCTTTAATTTTAACCAACGCCATTTCAATAAATGCTTGATGGTATAAATGGCTTGAAGCCATATTAGCATAATATGTTGCCGGTAAATATTCTGTAGAAACCAAACTATATTGAGCGCGCTGTCCTGCCCTACTTTTCTGAATTATTCTGGCACCTTGCAATAAGTTTAAAGCCGTTTGAATAGTAACACCAATTTTTTTACCTCGATCTATAAGAACATCTTCTTGTTTTTGACCAATGTAAGTCATTAGTTTATTAACCTTAAATTCAATTTCTTTTTTTGTTAAAGCAAAATCATTAAGTAGCGTATGACATACTAATGAAACTGTAGTAACTGGAGTAATAGCATTGGCTTTATGAATAAGTTCAAACGCGAAACGTGGCAAGGTGTTTTTATCAGCATAGCTATCTTCTTCCATATCCGGGATAATAGCTTGTTGGTCTTCGTCTATCTCAACAGGGTCTCCAAAACGAATAGCTGCGCGACCATAATCGTTTCCAAGTTTATTAATATAATTAATCGCTTCTTTTACATTTTCTGCTTTTTTTGCCTGTCCTTTACCTTCTTCCGTCATTTCCTTAACGTCAGGGATTAGGTCGTAAACAATAGAAACTGGTACATATTTTATAGATCTTGCACTCTGTAACTCACCTTCTTTTATGTATTTTAAAATCCCCATTTTAGGGTAAATTATTTTTCCCGTTCTAGAACGTGTTCCCTCAATATTCCAGGTTAAATGATCGCCTTTATCAATTATAGTAGATATATAATGGCGTAAAGCTGCTTTATAAATTAAATCATCTTTAAAGCTGCGACGTATAAAAATTAAGCCTGCGTTGTTTCCTAATTGTTTCAATCCTGGAAATGCTAAATTACTTCCCCCGAAAGAATATGGAATTGGCATTCCGTATCTTGCTAATGTTGAGATTAAAACTAAGGTATCTAAATACGTTTTATGTGTCATGATAAACGCAACAGAATTTTTCTGCATAAGTTTCATGAGCTTTTTTATTCCTTTTGGATCGACGTCTATTTTATCATTATAAGCTCTGGAAAGTATATAATCAAAACCCTTTACCGATACTAATTTCGCCATTGGATGTTGTTGTGCATACAACTCTTTAATACAATCTGCGCCTTGCTTTTTTACATCTTCAAGTTCTAAATTTTGCTCTATCGCAATTTGCTTTAAAGTTTCCTGAAATTTATGATGCTCAATTATATGCTCCATAACTTATTACTTTACGACTGGCGTAACTGTTTTTTTAGTTTTAAATGTTTTTCTTACTTTATTCCAAAAATTAGGATACAAAAACCGCTCAATATTTGAACCAACATCTCTAATTTTCTTGCCTTGAATATTCGCACTCAACATATTGGCTGTTACTAATAATACACTCACATTTGCGCCCATCCCCGTGTGACTTCCAAAAACTTCAATATTTTTTATGTCTTTTCTAGAGGTATTTGCTTCAATACAATGCTTCCATGGCACTAAGCCATCAGTTTTAGTATAAATACATGTTACTGGTACTTTTGGAATTGGCTCCAGTTCAGCTAAAAATCGTTCATTTCGTTCCTTTAATGATTTTCCTCTGAAAAATTCCAACAAACCATATACCGGCGTTTTCATATCCATAACCCCCCAAATTGGAGAACCAATTGTTAAAATTTGTTCTACTTGATCTGGATGTCTATTTGCAATAATTTTTGCAAATATCCCACCACCACTCCAGCCAACGATACTTACTTTTTCATTATGCTCTTGATAAATATCATGTAATTTTTCTTCTAATCTTGGGATATAATGTGATTTTACCATGTTAAATCCTAAATCCCATTTATAGGTTTTAAAACCTAAAGATTTTAAATACTTTCTAACAAAAGATGTTGAATAATCATCACCCAAATAAGGAGGAATTAACAATACAGGCCTTCCTTTACTTATCATTCGTTTGGGAATAAACGGATATAAACAGTAAATAGAAGACCATTCTAACAACGACCTTGTTTCCATAATCATATTAAATAAAGGTGGTTGTGGAATCTTTTTGTTTATTATCGTAATTTCTTTTCTGAATCGATTTACTATTGAATTCGTATACTTTTGTTCCTCCTTACTATGTCCATTTGAAAGAGACATAGCTATTTGCTCTAAAATTTTTTCTAATGTTATATAATTGCGACTTGAACCTAATTCTTCACAAATTAAAATAGTTTCCTCGAGTAGTTGTTCAATGATTTCATGCTCATCTGTATTGATATTATTAATGAGAATTTTAACCTCTTTTTCAAAAGGATGGTCTTTAATTTGCTGACAAACAAGTTCTTTTGCATCTTTTAAAGACAAGCCATTTAATACACCTAAAGCTGTGGCTAAACGTGTGAAAATTCTATATAAAATTTGAATTTCTTCCATTATTGTTTTTTAGTCTTGTGTACGTGATTTTAACCAACCTAAAATTTCTTGCTTAACATCTTCAGCGTTTGTTTCATTTAACATTTCGTGCCTTCCGCCTTCGTACAAGTTAAAAGTTAAATCGTCCATCCCGTGTCTTTCATATTGTTTCACTACACGCTTAACACCTTTTCCCATTTCGCCAACAGGATCTTTATCTCCAGAGAATATAAGAATTGGCAAATCTTTTGGCGTGGCGTTAAAAGCTTCTGGTTTATTTAGCTTTTTTGAATTTTTGATAATATCTAAAAATACGCCTAGCGAAAAATCTTCCACACGATAAGGGTCTTCAGCAAACAAATCGACTTGCTTTTCATCACTACTAATCCAATCTAATTTTGTTCTATTAGGTTTGAATTTTTTATTAAACTCTCCAAAAAAGAATGATTTTAAAAACTCATTTCCACGTGCTCTCCCTCTAAATGTTGTTACTGCGGTTGCTGTTACAAGTCCAATATTACCTAGTCCTTTAATAAAACTTGCTGTTCCAGATAAAATTAAAGCATCTAATTCTGTACCATATTTGGTAACGTATTTTCTACTTAAAAGCGATCCCATACTGTGTCCGAATAATATGAATTTTGACTTTGGATGTTCAGATCTCATAAGCTCCGACAGTATACGCATATCTTCCACACAATCTTCAAAATACTCGTCGCCATTATAATAGCCAAACAGGCGATTTATTTCAGCTGTTTTGCCATGTGCTCTGTGATCATTAGCATAAACGGAATATCCTTCTTCCTGTAAACGATGCGCTATATCGTCGTATCTACCAGCATGTTCGCCCAATCCGTGCACTATTTGCACAACACCTTTAAAAGACACTTCCGGATTTGCTAACCATTTATAATAGCAAAAGGGTTCTCCATCTGTAGATTTTAATATATCTGTATTATAATGCATGGATTATCGTTCTAAAAATGCAGTAAGTAGCTTCATAATTTTTGTTTTACCAGCTGCAGTTCCTGTTATTTTAATTCGACCTTGAATTTTAAGCTCTTCTAAAAGTAATTTGCCTTTGTATAATGCTAATAAGTTCTCATCTTGAATTTCAACCAATATTTTTGGGTCTAAATTCTTCTTTTTCTTAATTACAGCGGTTGTTTTTGTAAGGTCTAATTCCCAACCTTCTGTAGTATTACCTAAATCTACTTGTATATGATATAATCCTTTATACGCTTTTACTTCTTTTGGATTATCTTTTAAATACTTTTTTAACGCTGTAAAAAACGGTGAGCTTATACTTTTTATTTTTTGTGTTGTTCTAGTTGCAGATTTACCTTTTCCTAAATTTGCAATTTGCGTTTCCAATTCATTTGCAGATTCTCTAATATATTTTGAAAATACGTCGGCATCAGGCATAGTTTTAGCGTCAGAAGTTGTTGTAATACTTACTTGCCCATTATAACTAAATGCTGCTATAATGAGTCCAAAACCATCTACAACTGGTGTTAAACCAAATATAGAAACCACTTTATGTCCATTTAAATACAGTAGCCCTCGTGGTCCTGGAACATTTGTAATTGTGACATTAAAAGGAGGTCTATGTAAATCTTTTATATTGTATTTACTATACAAACCAGCAGCTAAATTTGCCAAACCAAAAGGTACAACATCAGCCATTTTAGCTAATGTTTTTGCTCCCATTGTATTGTGTCTAGATTTACCCAACATAGTTTGTTCTTGGATATACTCTAAACGCTCTAAAGGATCTTCAATATGAGTTGCTAGTTGAATCATCATATTAGCAATCTGGTTATTCATTTTTGTACTATTCTCTGTTCTTATAGAAATTGGCACATTAGCAACCAAAGGATGCAATGGTAATTTTTCTCTTTCTAATAAATAACGTCGTATTGCACCTGCGCAAATAGCCAAAATAATATCGTTAATGCTTCCACCCATTATTTTTCTAAGTGCATTTATTCTGTCAAAAGATAATATGGCTG
>NZ_JABDMV010000035.1 GCF_013001275.1 Flaviramulus sp. | reverse complement strand
TAGTTCCTTTATTACCCAATGCATCAGAGTATAAGGTTCCTCCAATACTTACATCATGGTTTTTTGAGTTTACTGCTGCTTGTAATGCTTCAATGGTTCGTTTTGGTACTGAACTTTCCACAAAAATTGCTTTTACTTTTTTCTCAATTATAAAAGCAGCAAGTTTCTGCACGTCTTGAACACCGGCTTCCGTGGCTGTTGAAAGACCTTGCAAACCAACAACTTCAAAATCAAACGATTTACCAAAATAATTAAAAGCATCATGTGCTGTCACCAAAATGCGTTTTTCTTTTGGAAGTGTTTCAATAGTTGCTTTTATATTGGTTCTTAGAGTTTCTAATTGCTTGATGTAATTTTCACCATTAGATTGAAACGTAGCTTTTTTTTCAGGAATTGATTCAGAAAGCACTTTAACAACAAAATTTGTAACCTCAATCCAATAATCAACATTAAACCAAATATGTGGGTCGTAATTCGATGCAAAATAATCAGAACCAATTAATGTGTTTTTATCCAAAGTGTCTGAAATGGCAATGGTTTTTATGTTTTTCATTTTTTCAAAAACTTCAACAAGTTTTCCTTCTAAATGCAAACCATTGTAAAAAATAATATCGGCATCCGAAAGTTTTGTTACGTCGCCTTCGCTGGCTTTGTACAAATGAGGATCTACGCCACTTCCCATTAATCCTTGTAATGTAATATGCTCGCCTCCTATGTTTTTAACCAAATCGGTTATCATTGAGGTTGTAGTTACTACATTTAATTTACCGTTAGCTTTTTTTTCCGTTTTACAACCAAATAAGATAATGGCTAAGGAAAATATAAGTATTCTTTTCATGTTTTATATTATTTTTTTCTGATTCTATAACTTAATCCGAGTCCTAATAAAATATCCTGACCTTCTGTAATGCTTGTTCCAACGTAGGCGTCTAATTGCAAATCATTCGATACTAGATAGGTTACACCTGCATCCCAATAATGATTTGCAGAACTGTCTTCTGGTAAATCGCCATATAACTCTGCATACATTCCAAATTTATCTGTTATGCTGTACCCATATGCTAGTGTATAAATTGCTGCAGCTTCTAAAGAGTCGTCGCCCCATTGTGCGCCAATATTATAGCCTAAGCTTGATTTTTCACTTAAGGTATGCGATAAGGATAACCTAAAATCTACACCTGTGTATTCTGGTCTGTAATCTGCCGAAGCACTAAATATTGGAAAAATGTGTCCTATAATTGCGATTTCTGGCATGGTACCATTTTCTTCGGCAATGTCTATTTTCATACCAAGTAACAACGGCGTTAAACCACTCATTACGTTATCTAGTTTGTTGCCGTTTATTTTAGTAACCCCTTCAATAAAATTCCACCCTAATCGTAGCTCCAAATTATCTAGTATTCCATAACGTATAAGAGTGGTATTGTATACGTAATTATCTGATTTTATGGCGCTCTCTTCAAAAGACTCATACAAGCCTCCTGTTTCAATTTGAAAAACACCTTTCCCTACTGTTGATGAGGCTTCTGTGGCATCTGGTCTATCTGTTACAAGAGCACCAATATCTTGGCTATCCTCTTGTGAAAAAATTGAAAGAGATGCGGTTAAAAGCAATGCTGTGGTTGTGTATTTAATCTTGTTTGTTAACATAAATAATGGATGTAAAATCTTCATTTAAAAGAATGGTGTTTTTATTAATTAAAATTTGTGTCATTTTGTTTTTACTTAATTGCTTGGTAACATAAATGGTGTTACCATATTTTAGTCCGTGTTGTGCGCAAAAGTCAAAAAACTCTTTATCATCACTCATTAATCTAGAAATTATATAGTTCTTTCCTTCAGAAGTTTGTGAAAGTGCTATTGACGTGTCGGTTGTAGTTATTTTACCATCGGCATTTGGAATTGGGTCGCCGTGTGGATCAAATTTAGGGTTACCTAAATAATCGCTTATTTTATCGGCCAGCAAATCGGAAGTTTGATGCTCCAATAATTCTGCTTCGCGGTGAATATCATGTAACGACATATCGAACATTTTGAATAAAAAAGATTCCCATAACCTATGTTTTCGCACCACATTAAGCGCCATTTTTGTGCCTTTTTCAGTAAGCTCAAGCGCTTTGTATTTTTTATAATGAAGGATGTCTTTTGTAGCTAATTTTTTTGCCATATCGGTAGCGGCGGCGTTCGATATGCCTAATTCTTTAGCAATGTTACCCGGTTTGGTATCATTATTATCGCTTTTCCCATTTTTGTATATGGCCTTTACAAAATTTTCTATCGCTATCGACATTTATTATTACTTTAAATTATTTTTAAGTAAGCTTAAAAATATTTCAAAGGTAACAAAAATATTTATATATCAAAAGAATTAGTACTTTGGCATGGTTTAAGATTTAAAATAACCAAATAGGTATAAATGAAACAGTTAATTTTAGTTTGCTTGATAATGGTATCAGTACAATTATATGGGCAAGATTCAACAAAAGTAGGAACACCAATAATTGTTGCTAAACTATATTTAGGTAAATCTTTAAATATTGATAATGTTGAAGTTAAGTTTGTTAAAGTGCTTCAAGATTCTCGTTGCCCAAAAGGAGTTACCTGTATATGGGCGGGAGAAGTAATTGTATTAGTTGATGTTTTTAAAGAAGGCAAAAAATTTGAAACCCAAAAAATTACTATAAATTCTAAAATTCCATTAAAGAGTAGATTTGGAAATTTATTTTCTTCTGATGATGTAACTATTTCGGCGTTAAATGTTCAACCGTATCCTATTTATGACAAAAAAATAAATCCGGAAGATTATTACATACAGTTAGAAATAAAAAGGTAATTTATTTTAAATAAACTAATGACAGCCGCAACCATCGTCACCGCCACAATTTTTTTTAGTTGATTGTCTTTTCCAAAAGAATTTTCGGACTAAAAAACTTATAGCTAAAACTATTGCAGAAAAAACTAATATGTTTTGAATAATAGTATTCATGTGAACTATTGGTCGAATTTAAATCATTTTCATTTCAAAAACTGAAAGGCTATTAAAGCTACTACATAAGCAAACGCACTCATAATTACCAATTGTAAAATTGGCCATTTCCAACTATTGGTTTCTCGTTTCACAATAGCTAAAGTACTCATACATTGCATAGCAAACGCATAAAACAATAATAAGGATATTCCAGAAGCGAAGGTAAATAATGGACCACCCAAAATAGGATTTACTTCTGCAGCCATTCGATTTTTTATAGTGGCTTCATCATCATTTCCAACACTATATATCGTGGCCAGTGTGCCAACAAATACTTCGCGTGCCGCAAAAGAACTAACAATGGCAATACCAATTTTCCAATCATACCCTAAAGGCCTTATTGCTGGCTCTATAGCTCTACCCGTAATACCAATAAAGGAATGTTCTAATTTATGTGAAGCTATTTTTTGTTGTAAATCATCTTCGGCTAAATTATCTGAAGCGTAAGCTGTTTTTATAATTTCTTCTGCATTATTAAATTGTTCACCAGGGCCGTAAGACGCTAAAAACCATAGAATAATTGAAATGGCTAAAATAATTTTTCCTGCACCAAAAACGAACGACTTTGTTTTTTCAACCACCGTTAAAACTACATTTTTTAGTAGCGGAAGTTTGTAATTAGGCATTTCAATAACAAAAAATGTTTTGCTGCGAATTTTTAAAATTTTATTGAGAATGTATGCTGAGATTATAGCAGCACCAAATCCTATTAAATACAATAACATTAGTGTTAATGCTTGGTAGCCTAAACCAAATACACGTCCTTCTGGAATTACCAATGCAATTATAATTAAGTACACAGGAAGACGCGCAGAACACGTAGTAAAAGGCGTAACTAAAATGGTTATTAAACGTTCTTTCCAACTTTCAATATTTCGGGTAGCCATTATAGCTGGAATGGCACATGCTGTTCCTGAAATTAAGGGAACAACACTTTTCCCACTTAACCCAAAACGTCTCATTACTCTATCCATTAAAAATACCACGCGACTCATATAACCACTTTCTTCAAGAACCGCAATAAATAAAAACAAGAATGCTATTTGAGGAATAAAAATAACAATGCCACCTAAACCTGGAATGATACCTTCAGCTAACAAACTAGTAAAAGAGCCCTGTGGTAACTGCGTTTTTGTCCATTCACTTAACGAAGCAAAAGCACTATCAATAAAATCCATTGGTACGCTACTCCAATCATAAATAGCTTGAAAAATGGTTAATAAAATGACAAAAAAGATTACATATCCCCAAACTTTATGAGTTAAAACCCTATCTAATTTACTGCGTAAATCTTTAGCTTGAGAAATATCAATGGTTTGGCCAACTTTAAGTACATTATTTATAAACTGATACCGTTTTATAGTTTCTTTTTGCTGTAAACGTTTTAAGTCGCCTTTACTTTTGGTTTTAAAATTAGCTACGGCCTCAATTTCATTTCTTTCAGTTTTACCAAAATTTACATCTTGCGTAATTACTAACCACAGTTTGTATAGTAATTGATTTGGAAAGGCTTTCCGTAAATTATCAAAATATTCTTTGTCAATTTCTGATGCATTTAAGCAAGGCGTAACAGAAATGTCTTTGTAATTTGCTATAAGGTTTTTTAAATTTTCAATTCCTTGATTTTTTCGAGTACTTATTAAAGCTATTTTCGTTTTTAAGTGCTCTTCTAAATAGTCAATGTCGAGTGAAATTCCTTTATAATTCATTCGATCTGCCATATTAATAACAAGAATCGAAGGAATTTCTAAATCTTTAATTTGAGTAAATAGTAGCAGATTTCGTTTTAAGTTTTCAACATCACTAATTACTACGGCAATATCTGGAAAGTCTTTATCATTTTTATTTAAAAGAAGTTCGATTACAACATTCTCATCAAGTGAAGATGCATTTAAACTATAAGTTCCGGGTAAATCAATAATATGTGCTTTAACCCCTCGAGGAAGTTTGCAAATTCCTTCTTTTTTTTCGACAGTAATACCAGGATAATTACCTACTTTTTGATTTAATCCTGTAAGTGAATTAAAAACAGAAGTTTTCCCTGTGTTCGGGTTTCCAATTAAGGCTACATTTATCTGTTTGCTCATTTTATTTTTTCAATTAAAATATGAGCAGCAGTTTCTTTTCTAATTGCTAAGTGAGTACCATTAATATTTAAATACATAGGATCATGAAATGGTGCCAATTGAACAAGCTCGACCGTATTACCTGGTAAACAACCCATTTCCAATAATTTTAAGGGAATATGAATTGATGAAACATCAGTAATAATGCCTTTTTCGCCGCGTTTAAGATGTTCAAGAGTGTCGTGCAAGCTTATTTAGATTGATTTTAAAGAAGCAAAAGTAGTGTAAAATTTTAGGCTAAAAAAATTGTTTATAAAAAACTAGTTGATGTATTCCTGCTTTAAAATATTTATATCTTCAAGGAGTCGATTTATCTCTTCAGAATTTGTGCCATCGTAAAATCCTCTTATTTGATACTTCTTATCAATAAGCATAAAATTTTCTGTATGAATCATATCAAAATCGCCCCCAAATTCATTGTCTTTTACTGCGAGATAACTTTTTCTCGCCAGCTCATAAATTTGCTTTTTGTCGCCTGTAACTAAATTCCATTTTGAATCATTCACACCTTTTAAATTGGCATATCTTTTTAGTTGTGCCACAGAATCTATTTCTGGAGTAACCGTATGAGAAAGGAGCATGACATCATCATCATATAAAATTTCATTTTGAATGTCAATCATATGATTGGTCATAATTGGGCAAATGGTTTGGCAGGTAGTAAAAAAGAAATCGGCCACGTAAATTTTGTCTTTATAATCATTTTGAGTAATTGTTTTCCCGTTTTGATTTTTAAGGCTAAAATTGGCTATTTTATGATATTTTTTTTGATATTGAATGGTACTATCCACAAGCTCTGTACTCACCATTGCTGGCTGATAAACAGGCAGTGGCTTGTAAACATTAAGCGTGTTGTAAATAAGCGCAATGATTACGATTGAGATAAATCCAAAAATAAGAGCAAACTTCTTATAATCCTTAAAGAATGATAACATTAAATAATGGGATAAGGTAAATATTGTGCAAAAATACAATGAAATTTAATTTTGGTCATCTTGAATGAAACATAAATTAATGTTAAAACCATCGTCATTATTTAATTGTCTTTTTAAAGTTGGTATAAAAGCTTACTTTTGTGCGATTAAAAAAAAAAATTGTAGATGTCAGTATTTTTAATAAAAGCGGCTCAGTTATTATTGAGTCTTTCAATATTAGTGGTTTTACACGAGCTCGGACACTTTATTCCGGCAAAAATATTTAAAACTCGCGTGGAAAAGTTTTACTTATTTTTTGATGTAAAATTTTCATTGTTTAAAAAGAAAATAGGAGAAACTGTATATGGAATAGGTTGGTTGCCGCTGGGAGGCTATGTAAAAATTGCTGGAATGATTGATGAAAGCATGGATACTGAGCAAATGGCACAAGAACCTCAACCTTGGGAGTTTCGCTCTAAACCGGCATGGCAACGTTTAATTATTATGCTAGGAGGCGTTTTTATGAACTTCATTTTAGCGATTGTTTTATTCATGATTATGCTTTTTGTTTGGGGTACCAATTACATTACTAAAGACGATGTAAAGTACGGGTATGGCGTAACAAAAACATTAGAAAATTATGGTTTTCAGCAAGGAGATAAAATTATTTCTATAAACGGAAAACCAATTGAAGATCTTGCTATTGATATCAATAAATTTTTGATGTTTAGAGACGTGGAAAACGTAAAAGTAGAGCACGTTAATGGTAATATTGAAGACCTTAATCTTCCAGAAGATATAGGAACTCAATTGTTTGAAGCTGGAGATTTACCGGCATTAGAGCCACGTTCACCGTTTAAGGTCGATTCAGTTGTTCCAGGTTTACCAGCTGGAAAAGCGGGTCTGCAACCAAACGATAAAATAATAGCTATTGATGGTAAACCTGTTGAGTATTTTTCTGATTTTGTTTATGGAATAAAAAATAGCACCGAAAAGGATATTGTTTTACAAGTTGAAAGAGAAAACGAAAAAGTCAGTTTAAATATTACGCCTACGGAAGACCGAAAAATAGGGATTGTATCGTCTAAAACAGATATTGATTTTATTAAATTTAATAAAAGAAATTATTCATTTACAGAAAGTATTTCTGGTGGAGCGAAGCAAGCATATTGGGAAATTAAAGATTATTTAGCTCAGTTTAAATATATTTTTACCAAAAAAGGAGCGACACAAATTGGTGGTTTTGCTGCAATTGGTAATATGTTTCCAGCGGCTTGGAACTGGCAAGCATTTTGGTATCTAACAGCCTTTTTATCCATTATGTTGGGAGTTTTAAATTTATTACCTATTCCGGCGTTGGATGGTGGGCATGTTATGTTTTTACTATACGAAATGGTATCTGGCAGAAAACCAGCAGACAAGTTTATGGAGTATGCGCAAATGGTTGGCTTCTTCATATTAATTGGCTTAGTTTTATTTGCTAATGGTAATGATATCTATAAAGCTATTTTTGAATAATATTTTTAATTTTTTAATTTGCAGTAATTAAAAATATATCTATATTTGCGCTCGCTAAGGCGAAAAACACACTCCTTCTTAGCTCAGTTGGTTAGAGCATCTGACTGTTAATCAGAGGGTCCTTGGTTCGAGCCCAAGAGAAGGAGCAAAGCAGAGAAAGACTTTACAGAAATGTAAGGTCTTTTTTTATGGATTCAACTTAGCGGCTTACTATCATTGCATTAACTGCATTAGTTGCATTTTACTCTAAATGCCAACTTGCCAACTTATTTGGTGGAAAAAGGCATACTATTAGGTGTACCATTATTTCTTCAAGGTGTACCATTATTTAATCTATTAAAACATTAAAAATCATGAAATTAAACATACTATATTTATTATATAAATCTAAAACTAATTCTAAAGGGAAGTGCCCTATTAGATGTAGAGTCACTTTCAATAAACTTAGAAAAGAGTTCTCTACTGGACTTTTTACTAACCCAGACCACTGGAACAGTAAACAACAATTGGTTAAACCACCAGAACCAGATGCAGAACTAATAAACACACAACTAAGCCTTATTAAAACTAAAATTAATAGGGCTTTTTTAATGCTTCAAGTTAAAGAAAACAGCTTTACAGTTGATGACATTTACAGCCTATATAAGGGCAAGAAAACACAAAAAGAATATAATGTAGTTGAGTACTTTGAAAGCCACTTAAATAAGCTTAAAACCCTTGTAGGGATTGATATTAAGCAAGTAACTTGGAATAAGTTTAACTATATAAAAAAGGATGTAAAATCATTTGTAAAATGGAAGTTTAAAACTAATGATTATCCATTAAAAAAGTTAGAATTACAATTTCTACATGATTTTGAATACTATCTAAAAGTTGAAAAGAAACAAAAGCAAATTACCATTAATAAATCTTTACAACGGTTTAGAAGAGTAGTTAGGGCAGCTGTGGCAGAAAATTATCTAGATAAGGACCCTTTTACACTTTATAAGACTAAAACTGTTAGAACTGAAGTGGTGTTTTTATCATCTGAAGAACTGGAATTATTGGAGCAACATAAGTTTACCCAAAACAGATTACAGTTTGTTAAAGATTTATTTGTGTTTTGTTGCTATACAGGGTTGCCATATAGAGAACTTATGGATTTAAAGCATTCTAATATTGTTAAAGGGTTTGACGGCAATCTGTGGATTAAAATGAAACGAGAGAAAACATCCAAAGAACTGTCTATTCCATTATTGCCAAAAGCACTAGAAATATTAGAAAAGTATTCTAATAATGAAAGTTATGTATTTCCTAGAATTAGTAATCAACGTTATAATTCTTATTTAAAGGAAATAGCTGCTATGATTGGAATAGAAAAGAGATTAACTACACATATGGCTAGAAGAACATTTGCAAGTACTGTGTTGCTTTATAATGACGTTCCAATGGAGATTGTTAGTGAACTTTTAGGTCATTCAAACATGAAGACAACGCAAGATAGTTATGGAAAAGTAGTACAGAAGAAAATAAGTCTTGAAATGAACAGATTAAAGGGAGGTTAATAGCTTCCCTTTTTTATTTTGAAAATATTTTAACTAGCCACAAAATTAAATAAAGTCCAATACCAAATCCAAAGAATAATACTGATACTACAAAAGCAATACGGATATGAGATGTTTTCCAACCTAATTTACCGCTTAACCATTCTGAAACTCCTAAAATCATAATTTTATTTTAATCAAATATAATCAATATGAATGTGCAACTATCGGCTATAGTCTATAATAAACTTGACAAGTTGTCAACTTTAATTTAAGATAGTGATGTTGTGGTTTAAATGATGAAATATACCAAATATTGGGTATTGTATTGTTTTAATCAATCAAGTAGATTTCACGTTTAGAAGCTTATACTCAATATGAGTATTGGACATGTTATTATTTTTTATTAAATTTATAACGCACTCCATCAATGAGTTGCAACTTCCTAATAGCTAACCCAAGTTTATTTTGCTTCCTAAAAATGGATGTTTTATGCAATAGCATCAAGCATATTATGGCTTATTGCTATTAATTAAAACAAACTATTATGAAGATATTCAAAACATTTTTACGAATAATTATTTTTACGTCATTAATTGTGATGCCCTTATCATGCAGTAAAGGAGGAGATGATAGTGCTCCTATTGATAATAATGGAGGGGATGTTGTTATTCCACCAGTTGAAGTAAATCCAGATCTTGCTCAAATTAATGTTTCAATTAAATTGCCGGATGGCGCATCTATAAAGCCAGATGATTTAACATTGAGTTCTATTTTTACTGATAACAAATCTATTATAGAAGGTAGCGGAATGATAGAGACTTTTAAGAATAGTCCTAATGAGTTAATTTTTGCCTTAAACGGTAGTGATAATATATTATTATTAGGATATGTTGACTCTAATACTACTTATAACTTTACTTTAAATGTTGAGTCTACCGCAATAGCTTTAGTAATGATGCACCCGTGGACATTTGATCTGTCCGAAAAAGCAAAAAGCGAAGCCATAACATTTATCAAAGGATTGCCTGAGTTTACAAATTTTAAAGAAGCTCTTAATACATCTATTATTTCTGGAGAACTAAATCCATTGGGGTCTAATCAAATTTTGAATGAACTTATTAAAGTTCAGTCTGTTGTTTTTAAGAGAGACTTAGAAAAATATAAAATGCCATTAAATTTTAATATTAATGGCAGTGTAGCAACCGTTACCAATAAAACTAGCAGTGCAGCATATTCCATTGGTTTGTATGATGAAGATGATAATTTATATGGGCATGATCTAGCTGTTGGTGTTGAAAAATTTTGGCATATATTTTCAGACTTTCAGAATTTTATATATGGACAAAATGCTAATGCTAAAGCGACAATAGATCTTGATATTCCCAATGCGGCAGGAAAGTATATTTTAAAAGCTAAAAGTGGGTTATCCTATGATGGGAGTTTAGAAAATCAGCAAGCAGCTTTTCACAACACATCTTTACTCATAGGTAATATATTGGGTTTATTTTCAAAGCAACTTAAGGATTTTTTGTCTGATCCTACAGCTTGTGTTACTAATTCGGCCGAATGGTGGTTCAATTTTGTTTTTACTAGTTTAACTTATAGACAAAATTTAGAAAAGTTTCGAAATGGTACCATCACTGGATATGAATTTACTTTAAGTGTTGTAAAAGTAATACTGTCGGGCGCACTAGAATTTACCGAAATGTTAGAAAGATGTTTTAAAGATGCACTAAATGGAGGTAAAATTTTGAATAAATATATAAAAGGCACACTAGATTTTTTTGACATTGTTGGAAAGTCAGTTACTGGTTTTAATACGATTGCATTATTGGATGATTGGAATAGGTTTGATGCAGAAATTGAAATATGTTTCGTAAAAACAGGAAATGATGCCATTTTTTGCGGCTTAGAATTTAAAGGTGATTTAAATTTTGGGAATGTGTTTGTTGGTCAATCCGTTACAAAAATCATAGATATTACAAATATTGATGAATCTCCTATTGAGATTTCAGAATTTTCAACACCAGATCGAGTATATATTGATGTTATCAATAAAGTAATAAATGTTGGAGAGACAATACAAGTTGATGTTAAATTTGAACCTTCGGAAACAAAAGAGTATTCAGGTGATGTTAAGGCTGTTGGTTTTGCAGATGAGACTTTGGGATTTATTAAAATGACCGGCAAAGGGATAGCCGCTTTCACACTATCTGGTGATTTAAATTTTGGAGATGTCCCAATTAATACTTCACCTACAAAAGAACTAACAATTACCAACAACCTTACAGAACAGCTCAATATAATAGAGGCAGGGGTAATATTTCCTACTGGATTTAATGGCAATATTCCTAGTACTATTGAAGCTGAACAATCTGTAATCGTAGATATACGTTTTAATCCTAGCTTAATACAAGAATATTCTGGAGACATTATTATAGACACTTCAAATGGAGGGCTTATGACAATTGTTGCCTCAGGTACTGGAGTTCAAGGTAATGGTTTACGAATTGAAAATGATTTAAATTTTGGAGAAATCGAGGTTGGGTCTAGTGGTGGCTCTAAGAGCATAAATATTTATAATGATGGAATTATCC
>NZ_JABDMV010000140.1 GCF_013001275.1 Flaviramulus sp. | reverse complement strand
GTATGATAAGTTTAAAGGATTTAAACGATTTCAAATTGTAATTTTAGTTCCAAAAGGAACTGAAAATGCTATTGAAGAAATTAAAACAGAAATTAGTTCGTACGAAGATTTAAGGTTTTGGCATTTTTTGTTTGGTGAGCCAATTGATATTCAAAATATTTATAATAGTCTAAAAAGCAAATGTAACTTAAATAAAGATTTATCATCAAACCTTGTTTTTGTAATTGATAAAGATCTAAATCAAAGAGGGCGACTAGATGATAGAACTGATAACGAACTAGAAAAAAGCAAACCTTTATATGGTTTAAATGCGTACGATTGTATAGAAGTAGCAGAAATAAAAAACAAAATGGGTGACGATTTACGCATTTTATTCACTGAATACAGACAAAAGAGAAAGGGTGAATTTAATTCTGATACAAGAAGAGCAAACGATTTAAATAATCAAGATGAAAAAAACTAATTATTCATATATTGGAATCGCGTTTATTATTTTAGTTTTTGGAATTATTTTTATTCCAAAAATTATAGATAGAATTTCAAACGACGATGTAATTAGAAATGAAAGTAGAAGCGATTATGTAGATGATGAAAAGTCTACAAGTTCAGATTTAGCTTTTATTGAAATTAATGGAGATCCTAAAAAAGTACCTCCGTTTTCCTTTATTAATCAAGATGGAATAACCATCACGAATAAAGATTATGAAGGTAAAGTTTACCTTGTAGAATTCTTTTTTACAACGTGTCCAACTATTTGTCCTAGAATGAACGCCAACCTTGTTCGAATTCAAAATACGTTCAAAAATTTCGAAAATTTTGGTGTTGCATCATTTACAATTAATCCAGATTATGATACACCTGAAGTTCTAAAATCTTATGCAGAACAATACGGAGTAACGAACCCGAATTGGCATTTAATGACAGGCAATAAAGAAGCCATTTATAAACTCTCTAACGAAGGATTTAATTTATATACTGCTGAAGAAGAGAATGTTGTGGGAGGTTTTGAACATTCTGGAAATTTCGCATTAATTGATAAAAATGGATTTATAAGATCTAGAAAAGATAAATTTGGTAA
Source organism: Flaviramulus sp. (assembly GCF_013001275.1). Taxonomy (GTDB): domain Bacteria; phylum Bacteroidota; class Bacteroidia; order Flavobacteriales; family Flavobacteriaceae; genus JABDMV01. The sequence continues at coordinate 14,126 of NZ_JABDMV010000140.1, read as the reverse complement.
CCCCATTATTTATTATAGAGGCATGATACCAGAAAGTGAAAAAGTGGATGATGAAGGGGTTGAAGAAGAAATTAGCATCTTGAAGGAAGATATAAAAAAATTACTTAATGAATAATAACGAAATTTTAGACGACAAAAAGTATAATAAACTAATTATTGCCTTATCAATAATTATTCCTGTTGCTGTAGCTGTTTTATTTGGAGTTAAATTAGATGTTGAACTTCCAATATTTTTACCACCCATTTATGCTACAATAAATGCAACTACGGCTTGTGTTTTAATATTTGCTGTTATACAAATTAAAAAAGGGAATAGAAAGACGCATGAAAAACTCATGAAGTTGGCTATTATTTTATCGGGCGTATTTTTAGTGATGTATGTTATGTATCATATGACTAGTGATTCAACAAAGTTTGGTGGAGAAGGTTTTATTAAATATCTATATTACTTTATTCTAATAACACATGTTTTATTGTCAATTATTGTGATTCCATTTGTATTAATAACCTACGTAAGAGCCATAACAAATAATATAGTTAAACATAAAAAAATAGCAAAAATCACATTCCCATTATGGCTTTATGTTGCAATTACAGGAGTTATAGTGTATGTGATGATTTCGCCATATTATATTTAAATGAAAACAAGAGCTGTCTTATTAATTTTTACTTTTTTCATTACACTTAACATGAATGCACAGTGCGCCATGTGTCGTGCAGTACTGGAAAGTGAAGAAAATCAGACAGTGGCCGAAGGAATAAACGATGGTATTGTTTATTTAATGGTCATACCTTATATACTTGTCGCTGGTTTAGGCTATTTCATTTACCGAAAATATTATACGTTAAAAAAATAGCAAAAATATTTTTTAACTTATTTTGTAACAAATCCTTGTGTAACGAGTCTAACTTAAAAGCTTAGTTAGCTTTATTAACCAAACTAAATAATGCTTAAAATAAATCAACTTCACAAATCCTATCCTATAGGAGACTCTAGTTTACATGTATTAAAAGGTATAGACCTATCAGTTGAAGATGGGGAAATGGTTGCTATCATGGGGTCTTCGGGCTCAGGTAAATCTACATTGCTAAATATAATTGGCATGTTAGATGAAGCCGATTCGGGCGATTATATTCTAGACGGGTTACCAATTAAAAACCTCACTGAAAAGAAAGCAGCGGTTTACAGAAATAAATTTTTGGGCTTTATCTTTCAATCCTTTAATCTTATTAACTATAAAAATGCCCTTGAAAATGTGGCTTTACCGCTTTATTATCAGGGAATGAAACGTAAAGAACGGCAAGAATTAGCAATGTTTCATCTTGAAAAAGTAGGATTGGCAGATTGGGCAAAACATTTACCAAAAGAACTTTCTGGTGGGCAAAACCAGCGTGTTGCAATTGCTAGAGCTCTAGCGGCAAACCCAAAATTACTTTTAGCCGATGAGCCAACAGGTGCTTTAGACACAACTACTTCTTATGAAATAATGGCTTTTATTCAACAGTTAAACGATGAAGGAAAAACCATTTTAATGGTAACACACGAGGAAGATATTGCAAATATGTGTAAACGTATTGTACGCTTACGTGATGGCGTTATTATGGAAGATAAAAAAGTAAAACAAATTAGAGCCGGACAACATGTTTGATTTAGATCTTTGGCGCGAAATATTTCAAAGTATTAACATGAACAGAACCAGAAGTTTGTTATCTGGTTTCACCGTATCATTCGCAATTCTACTATTTGCTATTCTTTTTGGTATCGCCAATGGTTTACAAAACACGTTTGAAGAAGCCTTTGGTACCGATGCAAATAACTCAATTGTAATATTTCCGGGGAAGACTACAAAAGCTCATAACGGATTGCAAGCAGGAAGACAAATTCAATTTAAAAGTGAAGATAGAGAATTTATAAAAGATAAATTTGGCGATAAAGTTGAATATATAACTTCAAAAGTAAATAAAAATGTAACAGCTTCTTACGATGGTGCGAAGAACAACTATCAGTTAAGAGCTGTGCATCCAGAATATATGTTTATTGAAAACAATAAAATAAGCCAAGGAAGATATATAAATCAAAACGATTTAAATAACAAATCGAAAAATGCTGTTATTGGTAGAATTATCAATGATGAGTTATTTTTTAAAGAAAACGCTATAGGAAAGTATATAAATTTAAGTGGTATTTCGTATAAAGTTGTTGGTGTTTTTACAGATGATGAAGGAGATAATGAAGAGCGGGTTATTTATATACCAATTACTACAGCTCAATTTGTTTATGGAAATAATGATTTCATTGATTTTATGCACTTAACGTATAATCCAGAAATGAATAGTAATCAAGCTCTTACTTTTGGAACTACTTTAACAAAAAGTTTGAAAGAACGATTTTCTGTGGCAAGAAGTGACCAAAGAGCAATTCGAGTTCAAAATATGGCACAAGCTACAACACAGGTCGATATAATGACTTCTGGTTTAACAGTAATAATTTTAGTAATCGGTTTTGGAACTTTAATAGCTGGGATTGTGGGTATAAGCAATATTATGATATTTATAGTGAAAGAACGAACAAAGGAAATTGGTATAAGAAAAGCATTAGGAGCTTCACCAAAATCAATTATTTCTATCATTTTAATTGAATCAATTTTAATTACAACAATTGCAGGGTATTTAGGGCTTTTAATTGGTGTCGGAGTATTAGAATTAGTTGGGCCTAGTTTAGAAGTATATTTTATAAAAGACCCAAGTGTTAGTAATAATCTTGTTTTTGGAGCAACCATGACATTAATTATCGCAGGAGCAATTGCAGGATATCTACCGGCAAAAAAAGCATCAAGAATAAAACCAATAGTAGCACTTAGAAATGATTAAAAATGTTTAAATTTTTATTTGATAGAGATACTTGGCAAGAAGTTTTTGATAGCTTTAGCAAGAACAAATTAAGGTCTATTCTTACCATGGTAGGAGTGTGGTGGGGTATTTTACTGCTTATTGGGTTATTGGGTTCAGCCAAAGGCTTAGAGAATTCTTTTAATAGATTATTTGGTGATTTTGCTACAAATAGTGTTTTTGTTATGGGAAGCACAACTAGCAAACCTTTTAAAGGTTTTCAAGAAGGGAAAAGAGTACAGTTAACGCTTACAGATATTGAAAAGGTTGAAAAAAATGTTGAAGGGATTGAATTTGTAGTTCCAAGAAATATGAACCAAGGCTTAGTTGTTAAAAATTTTCTTTCAGGAAGATTTAATATAATGGGGGATTACCCAGTTTTGGATAAAGTTCAAAAAAAGAAATTAATTCATGGACGATTTATTAATCAAAATGATATTGATGGAAACAAGAAAGTTGCGGTTATTTCAGAAGATATTTATAAACAGTTATTTGAGAAAGATGAATCTGCAGTAGGGGAATATATTCAAATAAACAATATAAATTATTTAGTAATTGGGCTTTATGATAGGGGTAATGTAAATTTTGGACCAAGTGAAGATATACATATTCCATTCACAACGTTTCAACAAGTTTACAACCAAGGAGAAAACATTGGATTTTTAATGATAACCGGGAAACCGGAATTTGATATTCAACAAATAGAAGATGATGCCAAATTACTTTTAAAAACATTAAACAAAGTACATCCAAAAGACAAACAAGCGTTTAGAAGTTTTAATCTAGGGAAAGAATTTGCAAAATTAACCGGATTTTTAACAGGGATGCAATTTTTAACGTGGTTTGTAGGTATAGCAACACTTATAGCAGGAGTATTTGCCATTGGAAATATTTTATTAATTACAGTAAAAGAACGCACTAAAGAAATAGGTGTAAGGCGCGCATTAGGAGCAACACCTTTTGAAATTAAAAGACAAATAGTAGTCGAAGCAGTTTTTTTAACATTAGTAGCGGGCGTATTTGGAATTATAACGGGAGGATGGATTTTAATAGCCTTGGATAGCGCCTATGGACAAGGGGCAGATGCAGCTATAGTAAACGCATCGGTATCTATAAGCGTAGTATTTATTGCATTAATCATTCTAGTAATATTAGGAACTTTAATAGGGTTAATACCCGCGTTTAAAGCAACAAGCATAAAACCAATAGAAGCATTAAGAGAAGAATAAACAATCAAAAAAATGAATAAAACAGTAAAAATTATTTTAGTATTAGTCGCAATTTTAGCATTAGCTTTTGTTTTAAAGTATTTTAAAGATTCTAACTCAAAATCGATTGAAGATTTTAAAGTTGAAGAACCTTTTTATACATCAATTAATACGAAGGCGGTTGCCACAGGAAAGTTAAACCCAGAGGAAGAAATTGAATTAAAGCCTCAAATTTCCGGAATTGTAGATAAAATTCTTGTAGAAGAAGGGGATATTGTTAAAAAAGGCGATTTAATTGCGAAAATTAGAGTAGTGCCTAACGAACAAAGTTTAGTTAGTGCAAGGAGCAGAATTTCATCGACGAAATTATCGTATGATAATGCAAAAACATTGTATGATCGAAACAAATCTCTTTTCGATAAAGGAGTTATTTCACAACAGGATTTTGAAAATAGCGAACTTACTTTTAATCAAGCTAAGGAATCTTTAGGGCAAGCACAAAACGATTATCAAATTATAAAACGAGGATCTATTTCAGGTGGAAGTTCCGCTAACACAAATATTGTAGCGCAAATTCCAGGAACTATTTTAGAAATACCTGTTAGAGAAGGTGATCAAGTTATAGAAAGTAATAATTTTAATGCAGGAACAACAATAGCGACCATTGCTGATATGAGTTTAATGATTTTTGAGGGTAAAGTTGACGAAGCTGAAGTAGGTAAACTAAAGGAAGGGAAGGAAATAAAAGTTATTCTTGGTGCAATTAAAGATAAAGAGTTTCCTGCGAAACTTACTTTTGTGGCACCAAAGGGTATTGAGGAGAATGGTGCGGTACAATTCACTATTAAAGCCGACGTAAAAATTGATTCAATAACAAATATTAGAGCAGGTTATAGCGCCAATGCTGAAATTGATATTGAATCGAAGGACAGCGTTTTGGCAATAAGAGAAGCATTACTTCAATATAATCGAATTACCGAAAAACCGTTTGTTGAAATAGCTAATGGCGATAATAAGTTTAAAAAAGAAAATGTAACTACAGGGCTATCGGATGGGATTAATATTGAAATTACAGAAGGTGTTAAGTTAGGTGATAAAATAAAAGTTTGGAACAAAGCTTCAAAGGATAACGAAGACGAGGAAGAAGAAAATGATTAAATTTAGGTTTCAACATATGAAAAATACAATATTAGCGTGTTTGCTTTTAGTTGTGATGTCATCATTTGCTCAACATAAAACATGGACATTGCAAGAGTGTGTTAATCACGCTTTAGAGAATAATATATCTGTACAACAAGGAGAAAACACCTTGTTAATCAACGAGCAAGATATTATAGCGGCCCGAGGGCAGTTTTTGCCATCTGTAGGTGGAAATTTAGGTGAAAGAATGAGTATTGGTTCCGGGTTTGATCCAGTTTCCAACCAGAGGATAAATAACCAAACTACACATTCATTTAGTTACAGTTTAAGTGTTAATCAAAATATTTTTAATGGTTTCCGAACCTTAAATTTATATAAACAATCTCAGCTTAACAGAGAAACTAACGAGTTAGAATTAAATAGAATAAAAGATGACATTTCTTTAAATGTTGTTAATGCATATTTAAATATTTTATTCAACAAAGAAAACTTGGAAACTGCATTTGCGCAATACAACTTTAGCAATAAACAATTGCAACAAGTAAAAGATTTAGTTGATGCCGGTGTACAACCTAAAGCTAATATTTATGATGCTGAAGCAACTTTAGGCAGAGATGCACAGCAAGTTACTTTAGCTGAAAATAGTTATAATTTGGCTTTGCTTTCATTATCACAATTGTTACAAGTACCTTATGATGGATTTGCAGTTGAATTTATAAATATTGAAAGCCCATCTGAAGCGTTACTTTATAAAAACATTAAGCCTGTATTAAATTATGCTTTGGAGAATCGAAATGAAATTAAAGTTGCTGAAAAAACAATTGAAAATGCCAAATTAAGTACTGAAATTTCAAAAGCTGGTTATTACCCATCGGTAAGTTTTGGGTATGGTTTTAGTTCGGTTTGGAGTGAATCTAAAAATGATTTTGTTAAACAAGCATTCTTCCGAGAGTTAGACTTGTTTAAAGGACACAACCTTAGTTTGAATGTAAATATTCCAATTTTCTCAAGGTATCAGAACAAAACAGCGGTAGAAAAATCTAAGATTCAAGAAGAAAATAGCATGCTAAATTTAGAGCAAACTAAATTGAATTTAGAGTCTAATATTCAACGCGCTTACACAGATGCTCAAGCTGCTTTTAAAGCATTCGATGCTGCTAGTAAATCTTTAGATTCACAAGAATTAGCATTTAACAACTCAAAAGAACGCTACGATATTGGTGGATTGACAGCCTTTGAATTGGAACAAGCTAGAGTGCAACTTATAAATGCACAATCTTCGTTAATAAATGCTAAGTATGATTTTGTTTTTAAAACAAAAGTTTTAGATTTTTACATGGGCAAATCTTTAACTAATTAAATTGAGCGTATTTATACTTAATATAGAAACAGCAACAACTAATTGTTCAGTATCTCTTTCTAAAGACGGTGAAACGATTGTTTTAAAAGAAGACAATGATAAAAGCTATTCACATGCAGAAAGGCTTCATGTATATATTGATGATATTTTAAAAGACGCTAAAGTGTCTTTAACAGATTTAAACGCTATTGCTGTAAGTAAAGGCCCAGGATCTTATACAGGATTACGTATTGGAGTTTCTGCGGCAAAAGGCCTATGTTTTGCTTTAGATAAACCGTTAATTTCAGTTCCGACTTTACATGCCTTGGCACATCAACTTAAAATAAATGAAGGTGTTATTGTTGCCATGTTAGATGCAAGACGTATGGAAGTTTATTCTGCTATTTATAATTCAGATTACGAAGAAATACGAGAAACAAAAGCACAAATTTTAAACGAAATGGCTTTCGCTGAATTATTAGATAAAGGCAAAGTATATTTTATTGGTAATGGTGTAGAAAAAACGAAAACTATTATAAATCATCCAAATGCTATCTTTATTGAAAACAAGTTGCCTTCCTCTAACGATATGAGTTTATTAGCTTATAATAAATATAAAATAAGCAACACCGAAGATGTCGCTTATTTTGAACCTTATTATTTAAAAGATTTTGTGGCTTTAAAACCTAAATCTTAAGCGTTTTTTCTAATTTCAACGTGATGTGGGTAAGGGATATCGATGCCCGCAGCATCAAGAGCTTCCTTAGTTTGCTCCGTGACATCAAAATATACAGCCCAATAATCAGATGTTGCACACCAGGGTCTTACAACAAAATTAATGGAGCTATCAGCTAATTCAGTTAAAGCCACTAATGGCGCAGGGTCTTTTAAAATTTTCGGATGTGATGTTAAAATATTCATCAAAACATCTTTAGTTTTTTTAATATCAGAATCATAACCAACACCAAAAACCAAATCCACTCTTCTGGTTCCTTCCGTAGAATAATTTACGATGTTACCATTAGATAGGGCACCATTTGGTATAATTATTTCTTTATTTGAGAGCCCAGTTAATTTAGTTGTGAATATTTCAATTTGTTTAACGACGCCCATTTGTCCTTGAGCTTCAATTAAATCGCCAATTTTTATGGGTTTAAAAATCATAATTAATACACCACCAGCAAAGTTGCCTAACGACCCTTGTAGAGCTAAGCCAATAGCTAAACCAGCGGCTGCTAAAACAGCAGCGAATGAGGTTGTTTCCACACCGACGGTGCCTAATACAACAATGATTAAAATTATTTTTAAAACCCAATTCAATAGATTTAATAAAAACTTTTGAAGACTTTCATCATAGTTTCCTTTTGTCATTACTTTTTTAGTGCCCTTTACGAGTTTTTTAATAACCCAAGAACCAATAATCCAAATAACAAAAGCTCCTAGTAATTTTGGGCCAAAGGTTATTATTAAATTGTATCCAATATCAATCCATTTATCTAAATCCATTTTAAGTTTTTGTTGTAAAGTTTAAATGTAAAATTATCAATTTTTTCATCTATTTAAGTTAATAAAGCATCTATAAATAAAAACTAATTAAAGCAAGAATTGCTGGAATAGCTTGTACATAAAATAATTTTATTTGCTTAGTTGAAAAAGCACCATAAACACCAGCAATTATAACACATGTAACGAAGAACATTGCAATTGTTGTATCGTTTAATATAACCGAAAATAAAAGTCCGGCTGCTAAAAAACCATTATATAATCCTTGGTTAGCTGCTAATACTTTAGAGTCTTGAGCAAATTCTTTTGATTTTAAGCCAAAAGCCTTTATGCCTTTTGGTTTTGTCCAAAAAAACATTTCTAAAATTAAAAAATAGATATGTTCAAGCGCTATAAAAACGATTAAAACGATTGTTAATATTGTCATTGTTCAATTAGTTTTATGGCATCGTTAACTTCTGATACAGGTAGTTTACAAGCTTTATTAACACATACATAAATTAGAGTATTATTGGGATTAAATCTATTTTCTAATAGAGGTAAGCTGTTTTCCGAAGTGCTACCAGCAATTAATTTATTTGGAATATAGGTTTTATTTAAATCAGCAATTTTCTGTTTGGCATTTTCACCTACCACCGCAACTTCATAATATGGATTTGAATAATTTAACATTAAATCAAACCAATTTGAATATCCCGAGGGATAATCTTGCATTTCAGGTTTTACATTGTTAAGCATTGTTGTTGCTGTTTGACTGAAATATTCGTTGTCAAAATAATGTGATAATTTGAAAAGATTTTTGGCCATTATTGAATTACTAGCAGGAATCACATTATCTCGATATTCGATACTTCTAGATACCAAGGCAACGTCATCATTTGATGTAAAAAAGAACATTTTACTTTTTTTATCATAAAAATGATCAAATGTATAGTTAGCTAAATCTCTTGCTGTTTTTAACCATTTTTCGTTCAATGTGTTTTCATAAAGTGTTAAAAACGCATCAATTGTAGTGGCATAATCTTCAAGGTAGCCGTTTATAGAACTTTTCCCATTTTTATAATTATGGAATAATCCACCATCTTCACGTAATTGATTGTTTACTATAAAATTTGCATTTTTTTCTGCAGATATTAAATAATTTTCATCTCCAAACACGCGATAAGCGTCAACATATCCTTTTAGCATTACAGCATTCCATGAGGTTAATGTTTTATCATCTAACCTGGGTTTATCTCTTTTATTCCTTGCCTCAATAAGAACTTTTTTCCAACGCACAATTTTTTCTGCTAAAGAAGTTTCAGATAAATTATGTTTTTCTATAATCGAAACGTCATCGTCTTTTCTAATTAGAATATAATTATCGTGTTCCCAATACCCATAATTATTAACATTATAATAATCTGAAAATAATTCATAATCTGCTTGTAAAAGTGTCTTAAGTTCTGCTTTAGTCCAAACATAAAAAGCCCCTTCCTCTAGTTCCCCTTCAGAAGTATTGCTATCGGCATCCAAGGAAGAATAAAAGGCACCTTCTTTGGTGGTCATCTCCTGTTTTATATATTTTAGTGTTTCTATTACAACATCTTTATATAATTGATTTTTGGTTATTAGAAATGCATCGGAATATAAACTTACTAATTGTCCATTGTCATAAAGCATTTTCTCAAAGTGAGGGACATGCCATTTTTCATCAACAGAATATCGCGAAAATCCCCCTCCAATTTGATCAAAAATACCGCCGTAGGCCATTTTCGTTAAAGTTGTTTTTATATAGTTTTGTAGTTGCTCATCCTTATACTGATGAGCAAATCGTAATAAAAAATGATAATTATTGGGCATCATAAATTTTGGAGCACGATTCATTCCACCAAAATTATTATCAAATTGTTTTGACCAATTTTTTACAGCATCAATAATAAATTGTTTTTCAAATATGGGTTCATTGGTGTTTACCTTTACAACATCTAACGACTTAATTCCTTGTTCCAATTTATCAGCATATTCACGAAGTTTTTTTGGCTCATCAGTATATAATTTAGAAATTTGCTCCAATGCACTAATCCATTGTTCCTTTTTAAAATAAGTACCTCCCCAAACAGGTCTTCCATCTGGTAATGCAATCACATTTAGTGGCCAACCACCACGCCCAGTCATAAGTTGAACTGCATTCATATATACTTGATCTACATCTGGACGTTCTTCTCTATCAACTTTTATATTAATAAAGTTTTTGTTCATTACTTGAGCTACCAAACTATCTTCAAAACTTTCATGCTCCATAACATGGCACCAATGGCAAGCTGCGTAACCCACACTTATAAGAATCAATTTGTTTTCGCTCTTGGCTTTATTTAAAGATTCATCATTCCAAGGATTCCAATTTACGGGATTGTGAGCGTGTTGTAGCAAATAAGGACTTGTTTCATTTACAAGTGCGTTAGTATATTGGTGTTCCATAGTTTCCGATATCTGACCTTTACAGGCAGTAATTAAAACAAATAATATAATTAATTTGATGTGCTTCATGCACCAAAGTTAGCGAAAATTAAGAATAAAAAAAGCGTCTTTAAATTAGACGCTAAGTATTTTTAAACACCATTAATTTTAATCCACTTCAAATGTGATTTTTAAGTTTACTCTAAAATCCATAACCTCACCATTTTTCACGCTAGCACTTTGTTCTTTTACGTAAACAGAACGAATGTTTTTTACACTTTTTGAAGCATGTTTTACGGCCTTTTTAGTGGCGTCTTCCCAACTAGTTTCTGAATTTGATAATATTTCTATTACTTTTAATACTGCCATGATTTTATGTTTTTTAATTAAAATTAATCACCTTTTTAAAGGTAGTAAATTTTAGACATAAATGGCTGAAATAGTTTACCCATTAATTGCTTCTACCATTTCTACTTTACCAGGAAGCATTTCTTTTAGCATATTTTCAATGCCGCTTTTTAAAGTGTAAGTTGAAGACGGGCAACCACTACATGCACCTTGAAGCATGACACTTACATTTTTAGTATCTGAATCATAGGATATGAACTGAATATTACCGCCATCACTTGCTACGGCAGGTTTTACATATTCTTCAAGTATATTTATTATTTCTTTTGAAGTATCATCTAAAGATTCAAAATGACTGTCTATCTGGTCTGGAGATTTTTTAAGCGTTTCGGCAGCGTTGGGTAAAACGATTTCTTTACCATTTTCAATATACTTTTTTATAAACTCGCGTAATTCAACCGTAATATCTTGCCAATCAGCAATTTCGTATTTGGTGATTGACACGTAATTTTCATCAATAAAAACACTTTTAACAAACGGAAAATGAAACAATTCAGTTGCCATAGGAGATAGTTTTGCATCATCAATTGAAGTAAATTCAAAAAGGGAAGACACTATTTTTTTGTTCGCGACAAATTTCATAGCTGCCGGATTTGGAGTGCTTTCTGCATAAACAGTTACCGGAACTTTTTTTGGCGTAGCTGCTGTTTCAACAACAACACCGCCATCATTCAAATAGGCTTCAATTTGTTCAGCTACTTCATCTTGTACATCATTCCATTCTACTATATCATAACGTTCTACAGCGATAAAATTTCCAGAAATATAAACCTTTTTTACAAATGGTAAATAAAACAATTGCTGCGCTAAAGGAGATGCTTTAGCGTCATCAATATTATTAAATTCGAAGCTTTGATGTTGGGTTATAAATTGATTTACTTCAAATTTTACTATAGTATTATTTGATGTTTCTTGCACAGAAACCTTAAAAGTGTCCATTTCAACTAATTTTTTACAAAAATACTAAAAGAAACATTTACTTGTCCATATATTTGGGTTTAGTTACCTGTTAAATAGGTCTTAAAGATAAATGTTGATTTTGTCTTTTTTTATTTATAATTTTTTAAAAATCAAGACGTTATAATATACTACGCCAATTTAGTAATAAAGTTTATGAAATTAAAAAGTGTCATAATAATAGCCATAGTGTCGCTAATTGGTTATACGGCCGCTTCTCAAGAAGGTTTGCCTATATATACCGATTATCTTACGGATAATTATTATTTAATACATCCATCAATGGCCGGTATTGCTAATTGTTCTAAGATTAGATTAACAGCACGTCAACAATGGTTTGGACAAGATGATGCGCCCAAACTATTAACCATGAGTGTAAACGGACGAGTGGGCGAAACACCTTCTGCAATTGGCGGGATTATGTATGCTGATAAAAACGGATATCACTCGCAAAAAGGAGCTTATTTAACGTATGCCCATCATCTATTATTTTCACGAAGTGAAGTGGATTTAAATATGTTGTCATTCGGATTAAGCGCAGGGTTTATACAATATCAATTAGATGAAACATCTTTTTTGTTTGATGGACCTGATCCAATAATTGACGGGATTGTTCAAAACGAAACCAATTTTAATATTGATTTGGGATTTTCTTATCATTATCTAGATTTTTACGCACATGGTACTATTAAGAATGTATTGAAGAATTCCGGTGTGAATAATGATGTAGAAATAACAAGTAATTTAAGACGCTATTTATTATCTATAGGAAATGTATTTAATAAATTTGGTAGCACTTGGAGTTACGAGCCTTCGTTATTATTTCAATACAAAGATGGCACACAAGAAGCAACCATGGATTTTAATGCCAAAGTTTACAAAAGAATGGATTTTGGAAAGTTATGGGGAGGACTATCATACCGTCAAAGTTTAGATGGTGCAGAGTTTTTAACAAGCGGGAATACTGTTAGTAGCCAAAAATTACAACAGATAACACCCATTTTAGGAATTAATTATAATGACTTCATGTTTGCTTATAATTATACCTATCAAACCAATTCGGTAGTTTTTACTAATGGAGGATTCCATCAATTAACCTTAGGTTATAACTTTAGTTGTAAACGTGAGCGTTTTGATTGTGAATGTCCGGCGGTTAATTAGTTCTAAATTAAATCTCACTTTTTTGGCTTTTTATTTTTCCTAAATAATATTTAGTGTTGTATTTTGAAACTGTTTAAATTAAATTGTAATAAACATGCCAATAATAAAATCAGTTAACAATAAATCACCACAAATTCCAGACGATTGTTATATTGCAGAAAACGCTACTATAGTTGGCGATGTCAGTATTGGAAAACAATGTAGCATTTGGTTTAATGCTGTAATTCGCGGCGATGTGCATTATATAAAAATAGGAAATAAAGTAAACATTCAAGACGGAGCTGTAATACATGCCACTTATCAAAAATCACCTACAAATATCGGGAATAAGGTGTCTATCGGGCATAATGCAATAGTACATGGTTGTACCATACACGATAATGTTTTAGTAGGAATGGGAAGTATTATAATGGACGATTGTGTAGTAGAAAGCAACAGCATAGTTGCTGCTGGTGCTGTTGTTACAAAAAACACAAGAATTGAATCGGGCAGTATTTACGCAGGCGTTCCAGCAAAAAAAGTAAAAGACATTAGTGAAGAATTAATTTCGGGAGAAATAAACCGAATTGCCGATAATTACATTAAATATTCAAGTTGGTTTAAAGAATAGGGCGTTACCACAAGGGTCGGGCTTTTTGTTATATCTTTTTCTCGAGCCTCAAAAAAGGATGCCACTTCAATCCCTAACGCACAGCAGTATTACTATTAAAAATTTAGATATTCAACTTTAAAATTATTTCCTAACAATGATTTCATAATGTCCGGCTTTCCGTTGGTATAAAATTCATTTTTTGGTTTATTTAAGATTGTGTTAAGTAAATTATGTTTTTCTAAAACAGCTTTAGTTTGTCTTGCCACAGCTTCTCCAGAATCTATAATTTTTACGTGTTTAGGTAACAAATCAATAAGCAATGGGATTAAATAAGGGTAATGTGTGCAGCCTAAAACCAAATAATCAATATTAGCATCAATCATTGGTTTTAAATAAATTTTTAAAAGCGAAACCATTTCATCAGAATGTAACTTTCCACTTTCTATTAATTCAACTATTCCATTTCCTACCTGTTCTATAACGTTTATAT
>NZ_JABDMV010000156.1 GCF_013001275.1 Flaviramulus sp. | reverse complement strand
AGTAACTAATGCTAACCAAAATCCTTGGGACAATATTCAAATCGATTTTGCAGAAAAGTTAACACTGACTGACGAATCAACTTTCACAATGAAAGTTTATTCACCACAATCTGGTTACAAAGTAACTTTAAAGTTAGAAGATAAAGCAACGGCTGGTTCAGTGGCTAAAGAATTCCCTTCTACAACAGCAACAACAAAAACTGATGAGTGGGAAGAGCTTACTTTCGAAGTTAGTGCAGCGGATAGTGGTATATATGACAAAATGGTATTGTTTTTCGATTTAGAAAATCTAAACGGTAACACTTATTATTTTGATGATTTAAAATTAAACCTTGATGGTGGCACCGGTGGCGGCGGCGGCGGCGCTTGTGAGCCCGAAACTACTCAATCTTTAACAGCTGCAGACATTAACCTTACATTTAAGGACGATCCATCCGCTAGTATTATTGAAGACAATGCTACTTTTGAATATGTTGATAATCCTGGAAATTCTTCTGTAAATAACTCATGTAAAGTTGGTAAAGTAACTAATGCTAACCAAAACCCATGGGACAATATTCAAATTGATTTTGCAGACAAGTTAACTCTGACTGATGGATCAACTTTCACGATGAAAGTTTATTCACCACAATCTGGGTACAAGGTAACTTTAAAATTAGAAGACAAGGCGTCAGCTGGTGCAATTGCAAAAGAATTCCCGTCCACAACAGCGACAACAAAAACTGATGAGTGGGAGGAGCTTACATTTAATCTAAGTGCGGCAGATAGCGGTATATATGATAAAATTGTATTCTTTTTCGATTTAGAAAATCTAAATGGGAACACTTATTATTTCGATGATTTAAAATTAAACCTTGATGGTGGCACCGGTGGCGGTGGAGGCGGATCTGGTGGATCTGGCGGCGGAACTGGTGGCGGATGCTCTGGTGATGCGGTAAATGCGACGGCATTCCCAGTAAATTTCGAAAGTTGTGAGTCTTTTATAAGCACCTTTAATGATGCTGGAAGTTTAACAACATCACTTGATGATAACCCAGCAAAAACAGGTATAAACACTTCCGACTATGTTTTAAAAGTGGTGAAAGCTGCAGGAACAAACAGATGGGCAGGATTTCAAAACCCATTCCCTAGTAATTTTGATGCGACAAAAACATTTAAATTTAAAATATATTCAACTGTAGCAAACGTGGTTATGAGATTTGAAATAAATAGCGAACCACAAGATTCTGGGTCTGGGAATCCAGGGCCACAATTTGCAACTATAGCAGCTGCGAATACCTGGACCGAGGTTGAGATTGTGTTCACAGGAATACCTTCAAACAATACAGGTGTTAACCAATTAGTTATAAAGCCTGATAATCCAGATGGTACAGATGGTGAATTAACTAGTGCGGAAGGAATATATTATTTTGATGATATAAGACTGGAATAAAATATATTCCTTTCTTAGAATTTAATTAATAAAAACGTTTAAATAAAAAAGGCTAGCAAAAAACCATTATGTGAAGTTAGTCTTTTTTATTTTTATGTTTTTAAAAGTTATTCAAAACAGACAACAAATAAAGTGTAAAAAATGAGTGAAACAATTTATAAGGTGGAAAACAGGGCTTCAGACAAAGTAACAGGAGAATTCGTAAATTTTAATAATGATACGTATTATAAGATATCAAATAGTGATAAAATGCGGCCATTTTTCATGAGCATAGTATCCGATTCTAACCATTGGATGTTTATTTCTAGCAATGGCGGGTTATCAGCTGGTAGAAAAAATGCAGATAACTCGTTGTTTCCATATTACACGGATGATAAAATTACTGAGTCTGTTGATACAACGGGAAGTAAAACCATTTTGCAAATCCATTCAAAAGAGAAAACACGTATTTGGGAACCGTTTTCAATTCGCCAAATGGGAGTTTATCAAACTTCAAAAAATCTGTATAAAAACATATATGGGAACAAAGTTATTTTTGAAGAAATTAACCACGATTTAAATTTAACTTTTAGGTACGAATGGAACTCAAGTAATCAGTTTGGGTTTGTAAAAAAATCTACACTTATTAATAATTCAAACACAAAGGTTAACATAAGTTTTGTAGATGGATTGCAAAATATTTTACCAGCTGGTGTCACTGCCGATTTACAAAGTAGCCGTAGTAATTTAGTAGATGCTTATAAAAAATGTGAATTATTGCCTGAATCAGGTCTTGGTATTTACGCTTTAAGTGCATTTATTGTTGATAAAGCAGAACCTAGTGAAGCATTACTATCAAATATAGTATGGTCTGCAGGTTTAGAGGATTCTAAATATTTACTTTCCTCAGTGCAATTAGATAGTTTTAGAAAAGGAATCTCAGTAGAGCAAGAGGTTGACATTAAAGCTGAAAAAGGCGCCTATTTTGTTTCTTCAAACATAGAACTTGAATCAAATTCAGAAAAAAACTGGATGTTTGTTACTAATGTAAACCAATCTATTACAGGGGTTAATGAAATTTCAGAATTCATTAAAAACGAAAATGATTTACAGAGTGTTGTTCAAAAAAATATTGATTTAGGCACTAAAAAATTAATTGCTTTAACCGCAGGATCAGATGGTATTCAATTAACTGCAGATAAATTAATTAACACCAGACATTTTGCCAATACGCTTTTTAATATAATGCGTGGTGGTATTTTTGATGACGGCTATAACATTGAAAAACAAGATTTTATAAAATATATAGCCCATGCGAATAAGAAAGTACTGAAGAAAAAGGAGGATGTTTTAAACGCATTACCAGAGGTGTTTTCATTACACGATATTCGAAATATTGCAGAACAAGACGAAGATTTAAATTTCAAAAGACTTTGTTTTGAATACCTACCACTTAAGTTTAGTAGAAGACACGGTGACCCAAGCAGGCCTTGGAACAAGTTTTCAATTAATACAAGAAGTGAAGTAGATGGTTCTAAAATATTAGATTACGAAGGTAACTGGCGAGATATTTTCCAAAACTGGGAAGCCTTAGCCCATGCTTATCCTGAATATATAGAAAGTATGATTCATAAGTTTTTAAATGCTACAACATTTGAAGGCTATAATCCATACCGAGTTACAAAAGACGGGTTTGATTGGGAAATTATAGAAGAAAATGATCCGTGGTCTTACATTGGCTATTGGGGCGATCATCAAATAATTTACTTGTTAAAATTCTTAGAAATTATTGAAGACCACTACCCTAGCTTGTTAGAAAAACGTTTTTCACAAAACATATTTGTATATGCCAACGTGCCTTACAAAATTAAAAGCTACGAGAATACACTTATTAATCCTAAAGATACGATTGATTTTGACCATGATCTAGATGCAAAAATTCATCAAAAAAAGGAGGAATTAGGAGCGGATGGTGCTTTATTAAGAGACGAAAATTTCTTTATTTATAAAGTAAACCTTATTGAAAAGCTATTGGCTACTGTTTTGGCAAAAGTGTCAAATTTTATACCAGAAGGAGGTATTTGGTTAAACACGCAAAGGCCAGAATGGAATGATGCCAATAATGCATTGGTGGGTAATGGTGTTTCAATGGTTACACTTTGTTATTTGAATCGCTTTTTAGATTTCTTCGAAAAAATAGTTTCAAAATCTGAAACAACAACTACTGAAATATCTGAAGAATTAGCTACGTTTTTAAATGAAGTTGTAAAAACACTTGAAAATAATAAACACATTCTTACCGGAAAAGTTTCAGATAAAACTAGAAAAACCATATTAGATGGCTTGGGCTTAGCAGGAAGTAAGTACCGAAATACCATTTATGAAAACGGGTTTACAAGTAACAAATCAGAGATTAACAAATCTGACCTTTTAGATTTCATAAAAACTACAAAAGCCTATTTACAACACACCATTGATGCTAATAAGCGTTCAGATAATATGTATCATGCTTATAACTTGATGACTGTTGAAAATGATAGTGAAGTTTCTATTTCATATCTACCTGAAATGCTAGAAGGTCAAGTTGCGGCTTTAAGTTCTGGTTACTTAACCCCTACTGAAGCATTAAAATTATTGGATGGACTAAAAAGTAGCGCGTTGTTTAGGCCAGATCAATACAGTTATGTTTTATATCCAGACAGAGAACTTCCAAGATTTGATAAGAAAAACAACATTCCTACAGAAAAAGTAGCCCAATCCGATTTATTGAAAAAGTTAGTAAAAGATGGAAACGCTCAAGTTGTTGAAAAAGACGTATTAGGGAATTATCATTTTAGTGGAAAATTTAATAATGCGAACAGTTTAAAAGAAGCACTTGCACAGCTACCAGAGGAGAAATATGGCTCTTTAGTGAAAAAAGACAAGCAATTGCTTTTAGATATTTTCGAAGATATTTTCGATCATAAATCATTTACTGGTCGATCAGGAACATTCTTTGGTTACGAAGGATTAGGGTCTATTTATTGGCATATGGTTTCTAAATTATTGTTGGCCGTTCAAGAAAACTGTTTGTTAGCTATAAATAACAACGAGAGCGAAGAATTAATAGGTAAACTTTTAGACCATTATTACGAAATTAACGCAGGGATAGGAGTGCATAAATCACCAGAATTATATGGTGCTTTCCCTACAGATCCTTATTCGCATACTCCAGCAACAAAAGGAGCACAACAACCAGGAATGACGGGACAAGTTAAAGAAGATTTGTTGAGTCGTTTTGGAGAGCTTGGTGTTTTTGTTAAAAAAGGCGTACTACATTTCAATCCAAGATTATTAAGAACGAATGAATTTTTAAATAAACCAAGTGTTTTTAAATACACTGATCTTGAAAACGAAGTGGCAGAAATTAATTTAGAAAAAGACTCATTATGTTTTACATATTGTCAAGTACCTATTATTTATGTGTTATCTAATGAAGAAAGCGCACAAGTGGTGTTTAAAAACAGCAAACACACAAAATTTGATAGCTTAAGTCTGGATGAACAAACATCTAAATCAATCTTTGAAAGAAGCGGTGAAATAGAAAAAATAATAGTTTCAATTAAAAAGTAAAATGACACTAAGAAGCCACGCACTTAAAATACTATTCGCAATAATTTTTATTGGAATAGTCGGGTGTGTTGATAAATCAAAAAAAGAACCTACAAAAGTGATTGAGAACAAAAATGTAACAGCAGCCGAAATATTAGGTAATCCTAAATATTTGGCGATTTCGTATGGTGGATATAGACAAAAATCTAGAGACGTCCAACCAACAATACCTCAGCTAAAAAATGACATGAAAATTTTAGCGGCCATGGGTATAAAAGTTCTGCGAACATATAACGTACAGCTTCAACAAGTGCCAAATCTATTAAAGGCGATTACCGAATTAAAAAAGGAAGACCCAAACTTTGAAATGTATTTGATGTTGGGCGCCTGGATAGATTGTAAAAACGCATGGACAGAATTGGAACCAAATCATGAGGTTGAAAGTGAACAGAATGCTGGCGAAATTGACAGAGCTGTAGCTTTAGCCAAAGCTTATCCGGACATTGTGAAAATAATAGCGGTTGGGAATGAAGCTATGGTGCAATGGGCAACAAGCTATTTTGTGAGACCTAACGTTATTTTAAAATGGGTAAATCATTTACAAAACTTAAAAGAGTCGGGCGAGCTTCCTAAAGATTTATGGATTACTTGTTCTGACGATTTTTCTTCTTGGGGTGGCGGTGATACTATTTATCACACACCAGATTTGGAAAACTTAGCAAAGGCTGTCGATTATATTTCGATGCATACGTATGCGTACCACAATTCACATTATAATCCAGGATTTTGGAAAGTGCCTGCTGAGGAAGAAAACCTCTCTGATATAGAAAAAGTAGACGCCGCAATGTTGCGTGCGCTACAATTTTCAAAAAATCAATATGAAGGTGTTTCAAACTATATAAAAAGTTTGGGAGTTAATAAACCTATTCATATTGGTGAAACTGGTTGGGCAAGTATTTCAAACGGGCATTATGGCCCAAAAGGATCTAGAGCTACTGATGAATATAAGCAAGGGCTCTATTATAAGCACATGAGAGAGTGGACTAATAAAGCAGGAATATCATGTTTTTATTTCGAGGCTTTTGATGAGCAATGGAAGGACGCTCGTAATGCTCAAGGATCGGAAAATCATTTTGGGTTAATTAACTTAAAATCTGAAGCAAAATATCCGTTATGGGACTTAGTAGATAAAGGTATTTTTAAAGGCTTAACAAGAAACGGTAAAGCCATAACTAAAACCTATAAAGGAAATAAAGACTCT
>NZ_JABDMV010000108.1 GCF_013001275.1 Flaviramulus sp. | reverse complement strand
CTATATTTAATATTTGATCGCCAGCTTCTCTTTCACGTTCAAAAATAATAGCAGGATATCTTCTACTTGTGCGTCTAATATCTCCAATATTAAGTTTTTCAATCATTTTCTTTCTACTCGTTGCTTGCTTGCTTTTTGCAACGTTAGCAGAAAAACGACGAATAAATTCCTCTAATTCCTTTTTCTTCTCTTCCGCTTTTTTGTTTTGTTGAGCATGCTGACGTGCCGCTAATTGCGAAGACTCATACCAGAAAGTATAGTTACCAGAATAGTGATTAATTTTTCCGAAATCTATATCAGATATATGCGTACAAACGGCATCTAAAAAGTGTCTATCGTGCGATACTACAATTACACAGTTATCATAATTTGCTAAGAAATTCTCTAACCACGAAATTGTTTCATAATCCAAGTCATTGGTAGGCTCATCCATAATTAATACATCTGGATTACCAAATAATGCTTGAGCTAATAATACACGAACTTTTTGTTTACCGTCTAAATCGGCCATCAAGGTATAATGAAACTCCTCTTTAATTCCTAAATTTGATAACATTGATGCAGCATTACTATCTGCATTCCAACCATCCATTTCTTCAAATTTTACCTGAAGCTCACCTATTCTATCAGCGTTTTCATCAGTATAATCCGCATATAATGCATCTATTTCAGTTTTTATTTTAAACAACGGCTTGTTTCCCATTAAAATAGTTTCCAATACCGTATGCTCATCATATAGATTATGATTTTGCTCTAAAACTGACATACGTTTTCCAGCCTCTAAATGCACTTGACCAGAAGTAGGTTCTTGCTTTCCAGATAATATTTTTAGAAAAGTTGACTTTCCTGAACCATTCGCACCTATAATACCATAACAATTGCCATTGTTAAAGGTTGTATTTACATCGTCAAAAAGAACACGCTTACCAAATTGAACTGAAAGATTTGATACTGATAACATACTTTTGTTTTATTTTTTTGCAAAAGTAGAAAAATCAATTGGTTAGACGAAACATCCATAACTAATAATTTATCTAATTTTATTAGTTATTATCGCTAATTATGGGCTATTTCCGTAAGCAAACATTTAACAACGCCTTAACAGCACTTTATAAATACAAGCCATATTTTTGTATTATAATACTAGTGCTAATAATCTAAAACACTCTCAGGAAGAATTTATGAAGTTCTACTTTTCAATTATAATTCTCGTAATCACATTTTTTGGCTGTAATAAAGACACAGAAAATTCGGCTATTGATTACGCTTATGTTGGTGGGGAAATTATAAACCCAAATACCAACTTTGTGGTTATCTCAAAAGACGAAGTTGTTTTGGATACTGTAAAACTTGATGGTAGAAATAGATTCATTTATAAAGTCAACAATTTAGATGAAGGCTTTTATACGTTTCGACATGGTGGTGAATTTCAAATGATTTTGTTAGAACCAAAGGATAGTGTGCTTTTAAGATTAAATACCTTAGATTTTGATGAATCGTTAGTTTATACTGGCGAAGGCGCCAAAAAGAACAATTACTTAATTAATGATTTTATTGAGAATGAAAATGAAGAAAAGTATATTGTAAAACTTTGTCAGCTCAATCCAGAGTCTTATCAAAAACATATTGATTCTTTAAGAAGTATTAAAGTTAAATCGCTTAAAAAATTTAAAAACAAGAACGAAACAACACCTTTATTTGATAAAATTGCACAAGCGAATATTGATTATAGTTACTATTCTAGTAAAGAAGTATATCCTTTTGTTCATTACGGAAAAAATAAGTCTTCCATTTTAAAATCATTGCCTGATGATTTTTATGATTACAGAAAAAACATTGACTATAACGACCCATTTTTAAGCGGTTATTTTAATTACATTACGTTTTTAAGGCACAGTATTAGTAATATTTCGTTGAAGGAGCATGGCGATCATTCTACCGAAGAGGTATTTAATAGAAGTTCGTTATGTTACAATTTAGATAGATTAAAACTAATTGATAGCTTAGTTACTAATGAAACTATTAAAGATGATTTATTACATTACTTCACTATAAATTTTATCTCAAAAAGTAAAAACGGGGAAAACAATGATGCCATACTAAAATCTTACGTAGCGAAAAGCAAAAGCGAAAAAGGTAAAGATTGGATGGAACATTACACTAAATCACTAACGAATCTCAAGGAAGGCTCCAGCGTACCGGAAATAGCCGTTTTAAGTCACGACAACGTCGAACTTGAAATAAGTAGCCTCATAAATTCACCAACAGTAATTAGCTTTTGGTCTCATACGTATTATGATCATTTTAAAGAAAGCCATTATAAACTAAAAGAATTAAAAGTAAAATACCCAGAAATTAATTTTGTTAACATCAACATTGATGATTACGGAATGGAAAAATCTAAAAATTTGTTGGTTGGACATGGGTTTAAAACGAATAACGAATATAAGTTTAAAAATACGAAGTTTGCATTGGAAGCATTTGCCATTTACCCAATGACTAAAACAATCTTGATTGATAAAAATAAACAGATAGTTAATAGCAATACAAATATGTTCTCAATCCATTTTGAAGAACAACTTCTAGGATTAATCAATAAATAAATTACTATAAGTTATAATGCTTCATTAGTATTTTTTCATAAACCCTATCAGGTAAAATCCTTTTTAATACTATTGAAAATTTCTGCAAAAACTCCCCTACTTTATAGTGTGTTTTTGGATTAGTAGTATTTATAATTTTATATACCGCCTTGGCCATTATTAATGGGTTACTACCATCGTCAACATGGGTATTCATTAAATCTAAAGTATTTCCATAAGGTTCTTTATATGGAGAATCATCTAATAATGGCGCATGGTATCTGCCAGCCGCTATATTAGTCGAAAAATCACCAGGAGCAACATTGGTCATTTTCACATTAAAGTCTTTTAATTCTATTCTAAAAGACTCGGTTATAAGTTCTAAAGCACCCTTACTTGCACTATAAACCCCTCGATAAGGTAACCCCATGTAACCCGCTATAGATGTGATATTTATAATCAATCCAGAATGTTGCTTACGCATTTGAGGCAGCACTGCTTTAATCACGTTAATGGGTCCAAAAAAATTAGTTTCAAAATTATTTTTAATTTCATTTTCCGGAATCTCTTCAATGGGTCCGGTGATACCTGCACCCGCATTATTTATTAAAACATCTAGCTTATTTTCTTTGGAAAGAACATTATTAATTGTCGCTTTTATAGAAACAACATCTTTAACATCTAATGCCAAAATAGGAAATTTACTTTCTTTATAGTTATCAGGATTTCTGCTAGTTCCGTAAACAATAAATCCTTTTTCAATTAAATACTCCCCAATAGATTTTCCGATACCCGAAGAACCACCAGTTATTAAAACAACTTTAGACATTTATTATAAAAATTAGAGTTTAAAGATAGGAAGATTTACCAAACTAAAAGGCATAAAAAAAGGCAAGCTACCTACATCACACCGCTACGACCATTTACCTTTGCTTCGTTCCCGACCTGGAGGATTCAACAGGAGCTGGTTGTGTAGGACTTGCCGGCTGCAAAGATACAACCTTTTAAAATTTTCACAATGATTTTTTAAACTGATTTTAAATAAATATCTTGCTCTAAATTTAAAATTAATAATGAATACATTCAAATATCTAACAATCATATTTTTAAGTGGATTAGCCATTTCGTGTGGCTCAAATTCTGGTCAGAAAAAAAGTGATTTTAGGATAAATACTAACGCAGAAAAAGGTAACATATCAAACAATGAAACTTTAAAAATTTCATTAGAAAACAAGAAAAATCATATGATTGATTCTGTTCGTTATTCTTTGGATGGAATTAATATTGATGATAATACTGTATTACAAGATTTTAAATTAGGAAAACAAACTATAGAAGCAGCTGTTTATTTTAATAACGAGAAACAAAACACAACCTCAACCGTAACAATTTTAAATAACGAACTACCAAAGGTTTACACATTTAATATAATTAACGAATATCCGCACGATATAACCTCTTACACACAAGGTATTGAGTTTCATAACGACACACTTTATGAAAGCACAGGGCAATACACCGAATCTAAACTCCGGAAAATTGATTATAAGACTGGTAAAATAATTAAAAGCATAAACCTGGCTAACGAGTACTTTGGTGAAGGATTAACTATTTTAAATAATAAAGTATATCAATTAACATGGCAAAAAGGCACTGGTTTTGTTTATGACGTAAATACTTTTGAAAAATTAAGCAGTTTTAAATATGGAAATAGTAAGGAAGGCTGGGGTTTATGCAATAATGATGCTAAGATTTATAAAAGTGATGGCACCGAAAAAATATGGCTTTTAAATCCTGATACGTTAATTGAAGAATCATTTATTCAAGTGTATACAAATAAAGGAAAAATTGTTGGAATTAATGAAATGGAATGGGTGAATGGAAATATTTATGCTAACCGATACCAAAAAAATGGTGTTGCTATTATTAACCCTAAAAATGGTGCAGTAATTGGAGTTATAGATTTTACACCATTAAAGAAAAAAGTTACTCAACATGAAGGTTTAGACGTATTAAATGGCATTGCTTATAACCCAAAAACAAAAACCCTTTTTGTTACGGGAAAAAGGTGGGACAAGCTTTTTGAAGTTGAGATTTTTGAGAAGTAATACTTATTTACGAATCGCACTCTGAGTACAAGGACAATTACTAATACCTTGTAGAAAATCTAACCCTATAGTAACCACATGAGTTCCTGAATTAAAACCAGATAAATCATTCATTGTTACTTGATACGCATATCCAAAATAGAAGAGTGACTTTTTAAAACCAGCCATAGGCCCTATGTTTAGTGGTTTAAAAATCTGGTCGTTTAGAAAACGATACGAGATTCCAGCCCAATAATAATCATCATTTCTATTGTACTTTCTAAACTTAAAATTTAAATCTGAACTCGAACGTTTATCACTTGTAAACATTTGATAGTAAATTGAAGGCTCGAATTCTAATCCACTTTTTTTAGGACCTCTAAAAGTGTAACCGGAGTATACTTGATAGTTTAATAATAAATTGGGTTCTAGTTTTCGAATTGAGCTGTCAAAATCTTTGTCTAACATATTATTGGCATTAAAACTTAAAAAGAAACCTTTAAACCTATACAGCGCTCCAATATCAAAATTATTATTTGAAGTACGTCTATCATCAGTTACAAACGGATCTATTGTAGGGTTTTCATAGCCTGTATTAAAATTATTTATGTCAACCCTAAAATTGTTTATATTATATGAAATACCAAAAGATAGGTATTGCTTTGAATAATAATCTAATACTAAATGGTGGGCAAATGAAAATTTAGCCCCAGTCTGAATGGTATTTCCATTTCTATCATTGTAAAATGACATTCCGATTCCAGATCTATCAGCAATTCTAAAATCTCCATATATAGACTGATTGTCCGGAGCTCCTTTTATACCAACCCATTGTGTAAGTCCGTTCGCACGAATTTTAAGATTATCACCAATACCCGCATAAGTTGGTGATACCACAAAATTATTATCTGCTAATTGTTGCGTAAAAACAGGCAAATTAAATTCTTGACCATAGCTATTCGCAATGAAAAAGAAAAGCAGATATATTATTTGTTTTTGCATTTGTTTTATTCTCGTATTTAGGTTTGCTCTACTCATTTTCATTATCTATAAAGAGTAAAGTGTCCTACAAATTCACGATCATCTCTTGAATCATTTAATCTTACAACATACCAATAATCTCCAGTTGGCAGTTCAAGTCCATGATATTTACCATCCCATTTTTCACCGACTCTTAAAGTGGCTATTTTTCGTCCGTATCTATCAAAAATATCAAAAGTTAAATCACTGTATTGAGATGTGCATCCTGGCCCCCATTCATCTAATGTTCCATCACCATTTGGTGTAAAATAATTAGGTATACATACATCTATATATTCATAATATTTAGTTGCCGAAGCAATACATCCGTTACTATCTGTAACAGTTACAGTATAATCACCAGATTCATAAATAATGAAGGTATTTGTACTTCCATAATTTTCATCATTCAAAGTGTACTCATAATTCCCAGAACCTCCATCTGTTACTGCCACAATTTGGTTTATCTCTCCATCCTCTAAAATTAGTCCCAGGGCGTCGAATTGTTCAATTTCAAAATCAATATTTTTTTCACAAGTATTTGTATGCCTTATCGTTACATAGTGGTTACCAGCTAAAAGATTGATAAAAACATTGCTAGTTTGAAATGCGCCACCATCTAATGAATAATCTAAATCATTTAAATCGATATTACTATCATCTACATTTACAGTAACCATATTACTTGTTGCATCCACTGTGTTGGTGCAATACTCTATGTCGAGTTCTGCTTCGATAAGAACAGATTGCGGGAACGAAATATTCCATTCTGTTGAACAGCCTAAATTATCTAATACATAAACTATGTGATCGCCACCCGCTAAACCAGTAAAATCGAATTGAGTTTGGGTTGGTCCTCCTACGGTATATGTTCCATTAATATCATCCAAAATAACGCTGTATGGCAATTCTCCACCAGAAATTTCTATACTAAATTCGCCATCCAAATCACCGCTACAGGCCTCAGGTATTATGGAATTTGGTGCTATAGAAACCGATACTGGAATTGGATCTTCAATAATGAAATCAAATAAGATGTAACATCCTAGTTCATCCTGTGCAATCGCTTGATAATTTCCTGCTGATAGATTTTCAAATGTTGATGTATCGAAAAACTGGTCTAATCTTGGAGAAATCGCATACTTTATTACACCTGTTCCACCTGAAGCCGTAATTTCCAACATTCCATTACTAGTTCCTGGACATGTAACATTTGATGCGTTAAAACTTGCTATTAAAGGTTCTGCTGGTTCTGTAATAGGAATTTGAGCACTTGTTGTTAAACAGTCTCCGCTATCAACTCTTACTTGATAGTTTCCTACAGGTAAATTTGTAAAAACACCTGGACTATCTTCCGTTACTGGAGATATAGGGTTTCCAGAAGTATCTTCCAATGTATAAATATAACCACCCAAACCTCCTTGTGCGGTTGCGACAATAACTCCTGTGCTATCACCAGCACAATTAATTGTAGCGTTTGTGACATCTAAATTAATTTGTAAAGTTGGTAAAGGATCGATGGTAATTTCGTTTGAAACAACAGAAATACAATTATTAGCATCTCTTACATAATATTGATAATTACCTACTGGTACTGAAAAAGTTGTTGATGTTGCAAAAGACCCTATTACGGTAGAAAAAGAAGCCGTATCACTAAACTCATAAGTTCCTGTTCCGCCATTAGCGCTTAAAGTTAATGTCGAATCAGTGGTACACGTTTGTGATGTTTCTTTAACTAAATCAGCCTGAATTTCAGTTGGTTCGGCAATAGTAACATCAGGTGAATTAAACGAACAATTATACCCGTCAGTCACCACAACATTATAAGTTCCAGCTCCTAAATTATTAAATACAGTTGAAGATTGTGGCCCCGAAGCACTTGCCGTTGGCGAAATCATATTAAGTGTATAACTATAATTAATGCCTTGTCCGCCAGTAACTAAACTCACACTGATAGACGCATTATTATCTCCATAACAAGCTAATAAAGTGGTACTTGCTGAGACCGTTGCATTAATTGGGCTAGGAACTACAAGAGTTATATTATCTGAAGCTATACAACCTCCCGCATCTCGAGCATTAATAGTGTAAACACCTGCCGATAAATTGGTGAATGTTCCGTTTGATGAATATGCAACGTTAGCAGATCCGGTTAATTCGTATTCATAAGAACCCCAACCACCATCAGCAACGGCTGTTATGGTTCCATTGTTATTATCACATGTAACGTTTGAACTTTCAGTAGCGACAACGGTTAATGCATTTATTGGAGAACCAATTGAAATAGTATTTGATGTAGTTGAACAAAATGGACTTGCCGTTTCTGTTACAACTACGGTATAATCACCAGATAATAATCCTGTTACAATTTCTGGATTTGTTGACGTATTTGCAGATACAACTCCATATACCGATGTTGAAGAGCTATCAAATACTTCGTATTCATATGGTCCAGTATAATTTGAGATATTTATTTCAATCGTACCATTATTATCACCAAAACAAGTTACTGATGAAGGTGATGTTGTAAATGCTAAAGGTGTAGCTGCCTGTACAAAAATGTCAACATTTTCTGAACATGTTGTTATCGCATCTGTTATTGTTATAGTATATGATCCGGATGGCACTCCTGAAAAAACATTACCTGATAAAGTTATAGATGCCGGATTTGGGCTTATAGCATATGTATAAGTACCTGATCCTCCAGAACCAGTTATCGTTATTTCACCATCATCATCATTACATGTTGGAATGGTTGTTACATTTGGTATTATGCCTATTGGAGTTTCAATATCAACCGATACTAAATTTCCACAACCATTTGCATCTTGAATTTCAATGGTATGATTTCCAGAATTTAAATTAGAGATAGAAAAAGGAGCTGTTCGATTTTGAAATGCACCGCCATCAATGCTATAACTATAAGGGGCAATTCCTGGTGACGTTAAAGTAACATCAATTACAAAATTACCTTCTGTTACCGTACATTGATTATTAACTGTGGCATCTATTGTTGGTTCTGCTTCCAATTGAACATCCAAAACAGGTGTAGATTTTATACATTCATAAGCATCCATAACATGAACATAGTAACTACCTGCATTAACATTAAATGTGTTCGCTGAGGCCCAAGAAGGATCTGTAGGTAATGGTGGTGTTGCAGATGTTGTTAGTTGGAATACATATGGAGCGGAACCATCTCTAGCTACTGCACTAATTAATCCTGAATTAGGGTTACAGTTGGCATCTTTATCAACACTCGCACTTATATTTAAGTCAATAGCAGATTCGGTTATATTAAAAGGAACTGAAACGACACTACAACCCGCATTTGGACCTGTAGTTTCGGTAATTAAAACAAAATAATTACCTGTTGATAATGGTCCTAAGTTGTTAACAACTAATGAACCTCCCGATGGAACAACTCCAGAACCACTAACGCCCGTAGAGACTAAAGATAGCGAGTCGTATATTTCATAATTTACATTAGTAGGAATGCCATAAATACTATTTATGGTTAATGACACATTTCCATCATTACTACCAACACATGTTATATTATTTGAAGTTAAACCAGTTGCCGTTAAAGTTGAATTTGTTGGAATTGGTGATGAAGCGGATTCATAGTAGCTACATCCTGTGGAATCATCGTATACAATAAAGGTATATGTTACTCCTGGTATGAGACCTGAAAAAGTAGCCGATTGACTGCCTGGAGAGTCTTCCGGTATCCATGTTCCTCCTGGAGGCGCTGGTGGTACAAACCCTCTATAAATATCAAAATAGAATGGTCCTGTTCCAACCAAAGTTGTACCGATATTTACAACCGCTTCACCGCCAGAAATACAATCGGCTGTAGCATTTATTGTAATATCTAAATCATTAGGCGGCGATGCAACCAAAACATCTTGAATTAAAACCGAACAACCGTTACTATCAACTACATTAATTTGGTATAAACCAAAATCAACCACATCGAAAGTAGTAGATACCGTTCCTGATGCATTAAGTTCGGATGCAGAATACCCATTTGTACCTGTTACAAAATAATTATAAGGAGCCGTTCCACCTGATACACTATTTATTATAACCGAGCCTTTTGAAACACCGCCACTAGTACACGTAATAGGTACCGTGCTGTGTGTTACATTTATAGGGTTAGGTTCAGAAATTGTAATATTTTCAACATCAGTACAAGATTTTGAATCGGTTAAAGTAATAGTATAATCACCTG
>NZ_JABDMV010000106.1 GCF_013001275.1 Flaviramulus sp. | reverse complement strand
CCAGACGGTGTTTTATATGATGTTAAAGGTATACTTAATGAGGATGTTGATGGAAGATTGTGAAGCATTGATACACCCATAAAAACTAATGTTTTGAGTCAAATAAAAAAAGGGGCCGCCTTAAATTACGTAACAATATTGCTTACTAATGTTATAGGTTTAGTAATGACTCCCTTTATTTTAAATCATTTAGGAAAATCTGAATATGGTATTTATTTAACTATTGGAGCACTAGTTGGAACCATTTCTTTGTTAGACTTTGGGCTTAACAATGCTGTTGTGCGGTTTGTAGCTAAATATAAAGCAGAAAATGATAGAAAAGGAGAAGAAAATTTTTTAGCAACTACAATGCTCATTTATCTCGTTATTTCTTCATTAGTAGTGATAATTGGAGTTGTTTTTTACGGTTATATAGATTTATATTTCACTAAAATGACTCCAGATGAAATTAAGATTGCAAAAGTTATTTTTAGTATTTTTATTTTTAATGTCGCTGTTGGTTTACCCGGTGGCACTTTAACAGGAATATGTAATGGCTATGAGGATTTTGTGTTCCCTAAAACACTCAATATAATTCGTTATGTGGTAAGATCTATTACTGTTGTAGGTATATTACTTCTTGGAGGCAAAGCTATAGCGCTTGTAATAGTCGATTCAATTTTTAATATACTTATTATATTAATTACCGGATATTATGTAACTAAAAAGCTTCATGTACGAGCTAAACTTCACTCCTTTTCAGTAAAGTATATTAAGCAAATTTTTAGTTATTCATCATGGATCTTTGTTTTCGCATTAGTATCCATATTTCAATGGAAAGCTGGACATTGGGTTTTAGGTAGAATTAGTACGCCAGGAGTCCTAGCTGTATATGGTATCGGAATTACTTTAGGGACATACTATGGCGCCTTTTCATCTGCCATATCGAGCGTGTTTTTACCAAGAGCTACAAAAATGTCCGTAGGTAATGCGACAGGTGAAGAATTAACAGATATGATGATTAAAATTGGTAGAATATCTTTTATAATCTTAATGTTTATATTAACAGCTTTTATTCTTTTTGGTAATCAATTCGTTATTTTATGGGTTGGTGGCACGTTAGGAATTGAGGGTAGCTTTCAAGCTTGGGTAATTGCAATTTTGATTATGATTGGGTATACTTTACCGCTTGTTCAAGGTTTTAGTAAGTCTATTTTAGAAGCTAAAGGACAGCTAAGGTTTAGAGCAATGACATATCTATCCTTCATGATACTTGGAACTGTTTTAGGAGGCATGCTAGCTGTGGATTACGGAGCTATAGGTATGATCGTGGGATCTGTTATAGGTTGGTTAATAATTCAACTTATAATGAATTTTTATTTTCATTATAAGATTGAACTTAATATCTTCCGTTTTTTTAGGGAAATGTTTCACAAAACGATACTCACCGTTTTATTAATATTTGCAATTGGGTATACCATAAATTATATACCTGGAATAGGCTGGATAAATTTTATTATTAAAGCGATTGTTTACACCTTTGTTTATGGCGTTTTAATGTATTTAATAGGTACTATTGAATTTGAAAAGCAATTGTTTAAAAAAACACTTTCACCAATTATAATAAAAATTAAAAATATATTATAACAAACAATTTGGAAAGTACTTAAAACAAATAAAAAGTGAATAAAATAATAGACAAAATAAAAATGAAAGTTCATGCTTTAATCTTTTGGCAGACTTCATTAGGAGACATCGCAAATAATATTTATGGCTTAAAATTATTTTACAAATATTCATTTAAAAACAATAGTTTTAAAAGTAAAGAAAGTGAAATTGCGTTTTTAACTAAGCAATATCATATTGTAGAAAAAGGTTTAGCGCTTCCAAACCCTAGGTTAGGTTTTGGAAAAGAAAAAATAAACTTATTATTAGATAAAAGTAAAAAATACGAAGAAAAATACGGTGAAGATAAATTGGTCATCTCCATAAAAAATTGTCTTTCAGAGTATATCGAATTTAACAAAAACAATGGTATAAATATTAAAGGTCCTTATTTTGATTCTATCCTAAACTTTATTGGATGCAGTAAACAGCAAAATCAAGGCGGTACTATTTCAATTGATAAAAGTGAATTAATAAAAGTTATGTCATTACCGTTCGAGAATTTTGTGAAAAGCAGATTTTCTATAAGAGATTTTTCTAATGAAAATGTAGATATAGAAACCATAAAGAAGGCTGTGTATATTGCTAAACATGCGCCTTCTGTTTGTAACAGGCAATCTTGGAAGGCACATGTTTATACTAAAGAAAAACAAATTCTATCCTTGTTAAAAATACAGGGAGGGAATAATGGCTTTACTAAAAGTATTAATAAATTAATTGTTGTGACTACTAACATAAAAGCCTTTACAACATTAGAGAATAACCAATTATTTATTGATGGTGGTTTGTTTTCAATGAATTTAGTTCTTGCTTTACATAGCCAAGGTCTTGGAGCTTGTTGCCTTAATACGTGTTTTCCGTTTACTTCTGAAAAAAAAGTAAAACAAATTGGATCCATTAAAGAAAATGAACGACTAATAATGATGATTGGCATAGGAAACTTAAAAAATAGCTATAAAGTAGCTATATCAAAGAAAAAAGATTTAAATGAAATAATTAACATTAATTAAATGAAAATTAAAACCATTACTTGCCACGAAGTTTATAATCATGGGGCTAGTTTGCAAGAGTATGCTTTATTGACATTTTTAGAAAACCAAGGTCATGAAACCGAAACTATACACTATAAACCTCATTATTTAAGTGAGCATTTTAACTTTCGGAGAATTTCTAACCCAAAGTATGAAAAAAATATAATACTTAAATCAATATATTTAATTTTAAAGTTTCCTTTTAGATTTAAAATGCTAAAAAGAAAAAGAAGTTTTGATGCTTTTTCTGATAAATATATAAAAGCCACCGAAAAACTTTATAAAACCAATGATGATTTAAAATTAGACTTACCTGAAGCTGATGCATATATATGTGGAAGTGATCAAATATGGAATTCTTTATTTTTAAACGGAAAAGACCCCGCTTTTTATTTAGATTTCGTTCCTGACAACAAACTAAAAATATCGTACGCTGCTAGTTTTGCAATTGATAAATTAGAAGATAACATAAAGAGTTTTGTAAAACAAAAAGTCTCTCGTCTTAATCATGTTTCTGTTCGAGAATCTTCTGGAAAAACCATTTTAAGTGATCTAGGTATAAATGATGTTACACATGTACTAGATCCTGTATTTTTATTAGAGAAAAGTAAATGGGAAAAATTATGTCTAGCCTCAATAGTTAAAGAAGATTATATCTTTGTCTACGATTTTGACAGCAATCCATTAATAGAAAGTTTTGTAATGAAACAAAAAGAAAAGTATGGTTATAATAAAGTGGTTTCTGTAAATTCTAATGTTAAATATGCTGATTACAACTTCTATTTAGACGGTCCTAGTACATTTTTAACATTACTTAGCAACGCCAAATTTGTAGTTACAAATTCATTTCATGCTGTTGCCTTCTCTTGTATCTTTAAAAAGCAATTTACTGTATTCAATAGGTCTGAAAAGATTAATACCAGAATGCGAGATTTTGTAAGCCTTTTAAAAATAGAAAAGGTCCTAATGTTAAACAAAAATGATATTGAAAATTATAATTACTTTTTAGATTATGATGCTTTCGATAAGAGGTTAGCAATTTTAGCACAAAAATCTAAAGACTATTTAACCATTGCTTTAAAACAATAAACTAGTTTTTAAGAAATTAAAACTTAATAAAAGAACAATTTAAATCTATGATGCTATCCATAATATTACCAGTTTATAATGCTGAAAAGTATTTGGAAAGATGCTTAAAAAGTATATTATCCCAATCATTCTCAGATTTTGAAGTTATTTTAATTAACGATGGCTCTAAAGATTCTAGTAACGCCATTTGCGATATTTATGCCAATAAAGATAATCGCATAGTATATATTGATCAAAAAAATCAAGGCGTTGCTATGGCTAGAAATGTTGGTTTAAAACAAGCAAAAGGCACATACATTGGTTTTGTTGATGCAGATGATGAGATTGAAAACGATATGTTCTTAAATTTAATCAAACCTTTAAATAGAAAAGAATATGACGTTGTTATATCACACTATAAAATATGTGAAGAAAACACGTTTCATATTCCAAAAACCAATTTACCTACAGACATTGATTTAAATAAGAAAGACATAAAAGAAAGCATATTAAAAACCTATTATACTGGAGGAGACCCTGTGGTTCCAGCCTTATGGAACAAAATTTATAAAAGTAAATTTATAAAAGAACAAAATCTATTTTTTCAAAATCAAAAAGCAGTTAGAGCTAGTGATTATTGGTTTAATTTTAAATTGTTTCAACATACAACCAGTGCTTATGTTATTAAAAATGCCAATTATTGCTATAACAATAGTGTTACTGGTAGTATAATCAATTCGTTTAGAGAAAATCAATTTATTGGCTTTGCAGAATCACAAAAAAGATTATTAGATGCTAATGAAAATTTTAACTTTAAAATAGATTTTAATAA
>NZ_JABDMV010000101.1 GCF_013001275.1 Flaviramulus sp. | reverse complement strand
TTCAATGGACCTTTAGGTTTATATGAAAGATTTAATTTTCAAATAAATAAAGAGCACGATACTTATTATATAATGAGAAAAGGTCTACAATAAATCCGGTGCACAACAACGTATATAATTGCTGGCGCCAGTTCGCTTCGCTCGTGTCATGGCTCGATCGAGCCAAATCGAATTGCATTTCTTACAAATTATATTACCTTTAATCTGATACAAACGATCAAAGCGACTCTCCTGGCTTCCCGAGCCCGCATCCACTACGCTCCGCTGTAGCAGCGCGCCACCGCTCAAGCCGCCAGACCGCCACACACGAGCGAAGCGAATTGACGAAGTAAATCATATTTGCCGTTGTAGCCAATTTAAAATAGTGACTTATGGACGACAAGCAATTAAAAATTAATTTGTTCCCCAAAGCACATTTATGGTTATTAATACCATTTATCTTAACATGGGCAGGTTTCTATCTTTCTTATTGGAGTAAATTCACCGAAGCTCCTTGGCGTCAGCATATGCATGGACTTTCAGCTACTGCTTGGTACGTGTTGGTGATTTTACAGCCTTGGTTGATACATAATAAACCTCCGAAATACCATAGAAAATTAGGAATTATAGGAGTGTTTTTGGCAGGAGCAGTGGTTTTTTCAGCGTTTCAAGTCATGCCTCATCAGGTGGTAAATGAATTTCTTCCTGATGTTCTTAAATACGGATTTTCCTTTGCTGATATTTGTGCTCTCATAGGATTTAGTATATGTGTAATTTTAGGCGTGTTGAATGCTAGAAAAACAAATGTGCATGCTAGATGGTTGATATCTACCGTATTTTGGATATTATTACCTGCAACGGCAAGATTAGTTTATTTTCCATTGTTAGGTGCCTATGAAGGTAATCCGCCATTAACTTATCTTCAAGTTGTACATCTATGTTGGTTTGTAACTACCCTTATTCCTCTTCTTTATTTAATTTATCTGGATTATAAAAAGGAACAAAAGGTCTATAATTCCTACCTATTCACTTTAATTGGTGTATCATTTTACACGTTAGCCATTGGAATAATAGGTAAATGGCAATGGTGGATAGATTTCTGTCATGCTGTAATTGGAAAAGGAATGTAAAGAAACTGGCTACAACAATGTATAACCGCAATTACGGCGGATTCGACTACGTCCGAATCCACTCGGAATTGCTTCCGTCGGTCCCTGCCGAAATATTGTTTAATTTTAAGCCGTAACTGACGGTTATAGGAAAGCGTTAGCGGTAATTAGAAATAATGAATCTGTGAAATTTAGAACTATAGGCGGACTTTTAATGGTGCTGTTGGTTTGCTCTTGCATTCAAAGACCATCGAAAAATGGATTGCAGACTGATAACTATTCTAATCAATTCCTCGGGGCGAAAACCGGACTGCTGATTGAGAACAGAATTAACCGCGGAATTAACTATACGGACCCACAGGGAACGGATTATAATATTAGATATATTCCCATTACCATTACGAATGACAGTACTATTTCGATACAAGTTCAAATAACTTTCTCAAAGGAATATAACAATCCATACCCTTATAATGAAGAGAGGTTTAAACTTATTCCATTGCCGAGGGAATGGGCACTAGATGGTGCTGACATTTCGGAAAGTATGATAGATGAATTACCTGGCTTTATCGAAAACCCTGTTTTAAATGAAACCATTGCGCCTGGTGAACAAATTGTATTTGCGATTGGATCACTTTATCCTAGACCAGTCAATTCAACCGGTGTGCTTCCACGAAGGCTATTCGTTCAAGGAGAAGCCGAAATTTTTGAGGATTGTGATTGGTCCATGGAAAAAGATCGTTCATCAAACCAACAAATTCCAATGGGGATTAAAATTATATTTGGAGAGAAGTGCAAGATCATTCCTTGCGGTAAAATTTCTTATCTTGTAAATTAGATTGAAATATACTACCGCCAACAAATGTATAATCCATTGCTACTCTCCCACTTCATAGAAAAGGACTAACTTTAATTACTACATGCTTCGCACTCTCGTCCTTAAAGTAAATGTGCTTCATCTCAGGGTTAAACCAAATTACAGCTTTCATGAACTCCAGAAATCATAGCCTTCAACGGGCATCCAGCCAAAACATGCACCATCGTTGGATAAAAGTAATTTGATCCTGTTTCTCGAATTCCCAATCTAATAAATTCTACAATATACACTTCGCTTTGCGAAGCTAATTGATAACCAATAATTTGAGAGTATATCGAAGTACAATTCTCAAATTATTGTTACAGAATTTATTATCTTTTCATTCTCTAACCAGAACTACGTTTAACCCTGAGTTGTGCTTCATTATAACCAACCACTAACAAATGATAAAATTCTTTAGAAAAATTAGACAAAAAATGCTGGTTGAAAACAAATTCAGTAAATACTTGATTTATGCCACCGGAGAGGTTGTGCTTGTTGTTATTGGAATATTGATTGCCCTAAGTATTAATAATTGCAATACCCAAAGATTGAATAGTATAAAAGAAGAACATATTCTATTAGAAATCAAAGACAATCTTAATGAGGATCTCCAAAATATTGAATTTGTTATAAATGAAAATGCCAAAAAAATACGGGCCATTGATTCTGGTTTTTACTTTTTGTCGAAGATGGATGAAAATCTCCAGCGTGGCAGAAAATTCGCAGATCTTATGCCTATTCTAACCAACCATAGCATTTTTAATCCAACAAGAGTTGCATTCGATAACATGATTTCCACAGGAAATACAGATATTTTATTATCAGATGAGGTGCGAAAAGATATTAGTAGATATTACTCTAGCGACCTTTTAGAAGGTATTCAGGATCAGTTAATTATTACTTCCCAAGGATTTTTAGATGAAACAGCTCCTAAATTGATAAATAAGACGATGTTGAAAGGTGTTAAGAATTTAGATTTTGATATTAAATCACATAATGACATTGCCATTCATAAAGACCAAATTTTAATGTCAGATTTGCTCGTCATGGAATTCAAAAGTAAACATCATAACGAAATTTTAAATGAAATGAAATCTCAAATAAAGGCGCTAATAGCATCCATTAATTTATATATTGACACTAAATAATTTCATATATCAAGATTTAGAAATATTTAAATTATCGTAATAAGTAATGACTAATTATTATAAGAACGTAACACAAGTCAATAATTTAATTGATGCCTCAATAAAAAAGTACTCTGGAGAAATTGAATCTTTCTATCTCAAATTTGACCATTTGGGAAATAATGAAAAATTATCTAGAAAAAAACCATAACTGATTATAGAAATGAACCTTTTGTATTAAATTCTCTTTATCAAAAAAGGAATCTCTTAACTTATCAAGTAGGAAATTACGATTCACTATTAACTGAATGTAAATCACTTCTGGAAATTGTGCAATCAGAAATTGAGAAAAAATAACGAAAGCACAACAACGTTTATAATTAATGCTACACATAAAGTTCAATTAATATTTCTAACTTTAAACCAACATCTGATTTGCAGCTGAATCTGACTTACGTCAGATTCCGCACAAATCATACACGAACACGTTGTGCTTCTTTATGTCAAACCGCTAACCAATGATAAAATTCTTTAGGAAAATTAGACAAAAAATGCTGACTGAAAACAAGTTCAGTAAATATCTACTATATGCTATTGGTGAAATCATTCTTGTTGTTATTGGAATTTTGATTGCATTGCAGATAAATAATTGGAATGAAAACAGAAAACAACAGATAAAATTACAGCAAATTTACCATGAAATACTAGCAGATCTAAAAAGAGAAAGAGATTATGCAAATTTTATAATTAATAAGTTTGAAGGGCAACGAAAAGCTTACTCGGATTACCTCGAGAGTTTTAGTAATACAAAAATCACAAGAAAATCA
Organism: Flaviramulus sp.; assembly: GCF_013001275.1. Taxonomy (GTDB): domain Bacteria; phylum Bacteroidota; class Bacteroidia; order Flavobacteriales; family Flavobacteriaceae; genus JABDMV01. Next base: position 2,532 of record NZ_JABDMV010000101.1, on the reverse strand, counting down.
ATGTACCGAAAGCTACTAGAGCTTAATATGGAAGGGTATCCGATAAATTCTAATTCGAGTATTGTTGAATCCTTGCAAAATAGTGGCGAGATTGTCCTATTACCTCAATCAATAAGAAACAGACTCATCAATTTAAGGCGTCAACAAAATAAAATCATAGTTGATGAAGGCTTGGATAATCGAGGAAGAATGGGTGTTATGGAACGACTAACGATGCTTATTGGTTCCTTAAGTTTAGATGAAAGATTAAAGAATCAAAAAGAACTTAGATCTGAATTAAAAATTGAAGAAAACATTAATCAAATAATATTAGGTCTGGAAGCTGGACAAGAATGGATGGATTTTTCCGAATCAAAATCGATACGGCTATTAAAGGAATTTGTTAATGAAATTAATGCAGTAGAGAAGCTGATCATAGAAGAAACTAAATAACGAAAACACAACAATAGTTGTGCTTCATTATAACCAATCAATAACCAATGATAAAATTCTTTAGAAAAATTAGACAAAACTTACTATTGGAAAACAAAACTGGAAAGTATTTTAAATATGCTATTGGTGAAATAATACTTGTTGTTATTGGAATCTTAATTGCACTTCAAATCAATAATTGGAATGAATCTAACAAACTGAAAAAAGAAGAAACACTTTATTTAAAAAGATTAAAAACAGATTTAGAAAAAGACACTCTTTATTATAATAATAACATTAACAGAGCTAATTTATTGATAGACAGGAATTATACCTTTCTCAAAAAACTCTATGACGAACAAAAATCTATTGACGAAGGTAGAGAGTTGATGAATCTACCATTATGGGATTCTGAATACCTAACTATTCAAGATAATACTTACAGCGAACTTGTTAGTTCTGGAAAACTCAATATTATTTCTAATCCAAATTTAAAAGTAGCAGTAGTAGATTTTTATCGATTAATAGATTCAAAAGAAAACTCTATTAAAGAAGCGAATGCATATTCTAGAGAGCTTATGGGTTATTATGTTAGCACTTATCCTGGAGCCATAAAACATTCAAGAAATCCACAAGAGATGGTAAAAATTGTTAATGATAAAATGTTTCGAGTGGAAGACTTCCAATTTCTCAATAATCCATCTAGTTCTCAATTTCAAAGTTTAGAAGATGTTATTTTGTTATACATAGCTAAACATAAAGATTTTATTAATCTGTTTCAAGAATTAAAAAGTAAATCAAAAGATTTATTAAACCAGATTCAGCAAGAATTGAATCAAAATAAATAACGAAAGTACAACACCGTTTGTGCTTCATTATCAGAAACCGCTAACCAATGATAAAGTTCTTTCGAAAAATACGATACGACCTTATGGAGAAAAATAAAACAGGAAAGTACCTTAAATACGCCATAGGAGAAATTCTCCTTGTAGTAATAGGTATTCTCATTGCACTGTCTATTAATAATTGGAATCAAAAACGGCTTGAGATTAATCAAGAAAAAATAACACTATCAAATCTTAATGAGGAGTTTCAAGATAATTTAAGAGATCTTGATTCCATTAACGCCAAATTGTCTAATACCATAGCTAATATGGAAAATCTATTTGCTATGTTTAATAAAGAAGAGAGTCAATATGCTTCAACAACTTTAGACAGCATTATAAGTAAGGTACTTACAAGTCCAACTTGGAAGCCCAGTGAGTTTGTTTTAAATGATCTTAAAAACTCAGGTGGTTTATCAAAACTTCGTAATAAGGAGCTGAAAAAATTATTATTTCAATGGACTCGCTATTATTATGAAATGAAAGAAATGGCCACACAAACGGAAAAAACAAGTATAGATATCGTGGAATTTTTAAAAATTCATGGTTCTTTAAGAAATGTAGATGCATCGGATTCTAGTTTTATGTACGAACGTTCAAAATTAAACATAGATAATTTGTCACTTCTACAAAATCCTCAATTCGAAAACTATATAGACGATAAATTATATGTTTTACAAGAAACCAAAAACATGTCTGTAAAGGCTAAGCAATTAATAAATCAGATCCTTAAAGAAACATCTGTAGAATAGATATAAGTTAATTTCTTTTAAAATAACGAAAGTACAACAACGTGTATAGCTCATTGCTCGGAATTTCCTTCACCTTCGCAAAGCTTCGGTGAACAAAGTCGGAAATTCACTCACTTTACTTATCTTTAATACGTTATCGGAAAATCATTACGCTGATTTAATTCATGTCATTTTTATTTTATTAATTAGGAATTCATGAATCCAGCGGATTTCCCGCAACGAAACCATACACGAACACGTTGTGCTTAATTTCAGAAAATGGGGGAAATTACCATAAGCAAATTAATGAGTTGAACTTTTGATTATAGAACTAAAGAAGATAATTATGAAAGAAATACTTGAAGAATATGCTTTGATTGCTGAAATCATATCAGCCCTTGCTGTTGTTACTTCATTGATTTTTGTTGGATTACAAATAAGGAGTAATACAAAAGCAACACAAGCCTCAACTTTTCATGAGATTGCGGCCCTAGATATTCATATAC
>NZ_JABDMV010000154.1 GCF_013001275.1 Flaviramulus sp. | reverse complement strand
ATTTTGAGTTAGTCACCAACAAATTAATCAAACTAGTAAGTCCTTGAAAGCGTATTTTACGAATGCGCTTTTTTAATGTTTTTTATTCTGATGCTCGTTTAAGAATATTTGTAAGTTAACTTCGGTTGACTAAACCCAAAATCTCACACTTAGACTCTTATTGTGTCAAGAGATTGGCATTCATATTTTGATAAATTTAAGCTGGGTTTTTTCCTAATTTCAGCTCTGTTTTAATATTATTCACCGAGCGAAATAGTATTGGAGCAAAAGACCAACTTGTACAAGCAATAGCAAACAATGCAATATATGTTGCTGTAACGTCTGTTGATATTAGACCATAAATTGTAAAAGCCGTGAAAATCGATAATGCAATTATGAATACTATAGATATGCCCGTATTAACTCTTAAATAAGACTTTAGCTGTTTAGTCGATTTGTGTTTCAAATCATTATTATTTCTTTCCATTATGTTAACGAAATTGAAATTACTTTTAAATTAATTGCTAGCTTTTTTCTTTTTATCCTTAAATGTATCAAACTCAGATTTTGTTTCTCTTTTTGGAAAATTGTTATTCGTTCTATCAATATCAGCAAATTCAAAATTAGGATCTAAATTAATATTAGCAACTTCTTTATCCTTTAAAAACGTGTGTTGAATTTCGTATTCGTTTCTTCGCCAAATCTCAGCAGGTAATGTATTTGTTTCAGAACTGCCATCGGTAAAAATCCATTCAATCGTTACAGGCATCACAAGACCCCCTAAATTTTTAATAGTTAACTCATATATATTTTTTCCGGACAGATTTTTTCTAATTTCAGGTTCATCAATTCTTGATAAAAATTGACCATAATCTTTATCGGGAGTTGTAGCCATAGTAATAACTTCTGGCCCATCTGAAAAATCATTTATTTTAGCATCGGTACTTTTAGCTTTGGATGCGATTTTTACTTTTAACGATTTGTTTTGATCTTCAATATTTGCATTTTCTTCAAAAACTTTAAACCATTTTACATTACTAAGCTCCATATCAACATGATCCGTTGTAAAAAACCAGCCTCTATAAAACCAATCTAAATCCGTAGCTGTGGCATCTTCCAATGTTCTAAACAAATCAGACGGATTTGGATGTTTGTATTTCCATCTATTAGAATATTCTTTAAAAGCTTCATCAAAAAGTTCCTTCCCTATTATAGAATTTCTAAGCATTTGTAAACCAACCGTAGGTTTTAAATAAAAATTTGCTCCAAACTGATTAAATAATTCATTATCAGAAGTTGTCATTATTGGTCGTAAAATATTTTTATCACCACTCATAAATGGCACAATAGTTTTTGGTGTAACACTTTTATAATCTGGATAACGTTCTGCAACAGTGCGCTGGTGTATAAAAGTATTTAAGCCTTCGTCCATCCACATCCATTTGCGTTCATCTGAACTTATAATCATTGGGAACCAATTGTGACCTACTTCATGTATAATTGTCCCTACCATTCCTTGTTTTGCCGCATCGCTAATTTTTCCATTTTTATCAGGACGTCCGCCATTAAAACTTATCATTGGAAATTCCATTCCAATATTTGAGGTATTAACCGAAATACAAACAGGGTATGGATAATCAAAAGTAGCTTCTGAATATACTTCTAAGGCATGCATGATCGCTTTTGTTGATTCCTCCTGCCAAACGGGCAATCCTTCTTTTGGATAAAAAGACATAGCCATTACCGTGTTTGAGGGTAATTTTACTGCCTGTGCATCCCACATAAATTTTCTTGATGATGCAAAGGCAAAATCTCGAACATTTTTAGCACTATATTTCCATGTTTTGTGTTTGGAAGCCTTTTGTTTTTCATTAGCTATGGCTTCTTCTTTTGTAATAATTATTACCGGTTTACTAAAAGATTTTTGTGCCTCTTCTAACCTTTGGCGCTGTGTTTTAGTTAAAACTGACTCACTATTTTGCAGCGAACCAGTTGACGCCACAATGTGATCTTCTGGCACGGTAATTTCAACTTCATAATCGCCAAATTCCAGGGCAAATTCACCAAGCTTTTGAAACTGTTGATTTTGCCAACCTTCAGTATCATTATAAACTGCCATTCTAGGAAACCAATGTGCAATTAAATAAACTGTGTTATCATCTTCTGGAAAATACTCATACCCTTCGCGAGATAATAAATACATACTTCTATCTGTAATAGGATAAGACCAAGCAATATCTAAAGTAGTTGATTCGCCAGGTTTTAGAACAGAATTTAACTTCACCTTCATCATGGTATTATTAACTAATGTTTTTAGGTTATTTCCATTTCCATCTTTAACATATTTTATAGAATAGCCTGCAGGAAAATCAATAGCTCTGGTTAAAAACTGCATTTTCCTAGTAGTTATAGAATCTTTCATTATATTATTTATAGATCCAAAATCTTCATTCCCTTTTTTGTTAACATTTTGCTCAAGTTGCATCCAAACATAGCTTAATTCATCTGGCGAATTATTAAAGTATGTAATGGTCTCTTCACCAGCAAGTGTATTATTCTTTTCATCAATTATGGCTTTAATTTTATAATCAGCACGCTGTTGCCAATAATCTCTACCGGGTGCACCACTTGCCGTTCGATATGTGTTAGGAGGTGCAATCAAATTATCAATTGGTTCAAATTTCCCCTGCCATGGTTGATTTTGCGCATTTATATTAGGTAATAAAATAAGAGATATGGAAAGAAATAAAAGAAGCTTTTTCATTGTAAAAAAATTATTTGAATTAGTCTTTTACAATATAATAAATATTTAATGTGCTCTATGGTAAATTCAATTTGAAATTCTCCTAAGTTTATTATTCTAAAAAAAGACTTAAAACAAGCCGTTTTTAGTTGCTTTAAAAATACGTGTTCAGTAACTTTGCACTCCAAAATCTAAATAATGCTTAACTCGAAAAGAATAATATAAAACGAATAATAATGACAGATAAAAAAAAGGAAATAGATTTAACCTTTGATGTTTTAATAGAAATCCCAAAAGGTAGTAGAAATAAATATGAGTATGATTTTACTTTACATAAGATTAGATTTGATCGCATGTTATTTTCTTCAATGATGTATCCTGGAGATTATGGTTTTATTCCAGAAACTTTAGCACTAGATCAGGATCCTTTAGATGTTTTGGTTTTAGGGACAGAGCCAACCTATCCAATGGTTGTGATGGAAGTAAGGCCAATTGGTGTTTTCCATATGACTGATGAAAAAGGACCTGATGAAAAAATTATATGTGTACCGGTTTCAGACCCAATTTGGAGTAAAAGAAAAGATATATCTGATTTAAACCCTCACAGATTAAAAGAAATAGAACATTTCTTTCAAGTTTATAAAGACTTAGAGAAGAAAAAAGTTGATACAGGTGGATGGGGAAATGCTGATGAAGCGGTGAAAATATATCATGAATGTGTTAAACGTTATGATAATAGCGAACATAAGAAAAAGCGCACGTTTACAATCTAATTATTAGATTCTTAAAATACTTACAATAAAATGAGCCATCTTTAATTAAAGGTGGTTTTTTTTATCACTTATATTTTCATATTTTCGTCCAGTTAAAAAAAATAATTAATTTAAACTAACTAACTTAATATGGAATTATTAGTAAAAATTTTACCTCTTTTCGGTGTTGTAGCTTTAATATTTGTTTTTCTAAAAAGCGGATGGGTTTCAAAACAAGCTGTCGGTAATGAAAAAATGTCACGTATTGCTAAAAATATTGCAGACGGCGCCATGGCGTTTTTAAAAGCAGAATACAAAGTTTTAGCAATTTTTGTGATTGCAGTAGCAATCTTATTATATTTTAAAGGCGCTTCAGAAGAAGGATCTAATGGGATGGTTGCTATATCATTCATTGTAGGAGCTATTTGTTCTGCCTTAGCTGGATTTATTGGTATGAAAGTGGCAACTAAAGCAAATGTTAGAACAACTGAAGCAGCAAGAACTTCGTTAGGACGCGCATTAGAAGTGGCGTTTGCTGGTGGTGCTGTAATGGGCTTAGGTGTTGTAGGTTTAGGTATTTTAGGCTTAAGTGGCTTATTTATGGTCTATCAAGGCATATGGCCTGGAGCTGAAAATTTATCGATGGTATTAAATGTACTTTCAGGATTTTCATTAGGAGCTTCATCAATTGCATTATTTGCTCGTGTTGGTGGTGGTATTTATACAAAAGCTGCTGATGTTGGTGCAGATTTAGTAGGTAAGGTTGAAGCTGGTATTCCAGAAGATCATCCATTAAACCCTGCAACTATTGCAGATAACGTTGGTGATAATGTAGGAGATGTTGCTGGTATGGGAGCCGATTTATTCGAATCTTATGTTGGTTCTATTATAGGTACAATGGTATTAGGTGCATTTATTTTTACTGATGGAGTTTTTGATGGCTTAGGAGCTGTTTACTTGCCTTTAGTACTTGGAGCAGTTGGTATTATCATGTCAATATTAGGATCTTTTTTTGTAAAAGTAAAAGATGGTGGAAATCCACAAACCGCATTAAATATTGGTGAATTTGGTTCGGCAGCATTGATGGTGGTTGCTTCTTATTTCATAATTAATGCTTTAATTCCAGAATCTGTTGAAGGTTTACCTTTCGGAGCAATGGGTGTATTTTGGGCAACAATTGCTGGTTTAGTTGCTGGTTTAGGTGTTGGTAAAATAACAGAATATTATACGGCTACAGGTAAAAAACCTGTTATGTCTATTGTTAAACAATCAGAAACTGGAGCGGCTACAAATATTATTGCTGGTTTAGGTGTTGGTATGATGTCAACAATGATTCCAATTCTTTTAATTGCCGCTGCAATTATGGTTTCACATCATTTTGCAGGTTTATATGGTATCGCTATCGCAGCGGTTGGAATGTTAGCAAACACAGGTATTCAATTAGCCGTAGATGCTTATGGTCCAATTTGCGATAATGCTGGTGGTATTGCTGAAATGGCAGAATTACCAAGCGAGGTTCGTGAACGTACTGATAAATTAGATGCTGTTGGTAATACAACTGCAGCTGTTGGTAAAGGTTTTGCAATTGCTTCTGCGGCATTAACTGCGTTAGCTTTATTTGCAGCTTTCATGAAAACCGCTGGTGTTACAGCAATTGACGTGTCTCAGCCTAAAATAATGGCTGGACTCTTAGTTGGAGGTATGTTGCCTTTTGTATTTTCAGCCCTATCAATGAACGCCGTTGGTCGTGCTGCTATGGCAATGATTGAAGAAGTTCGTCGCCAGTTTAGAGATATTCCACAATTAAAAGCGGCTTTAGATGTTATGCGTAAGTATGATTCTGATATGACTAAAGCTTCTGAAGCTGATAGAAAAATATTTGATGCAGCAGATGGTGTTGCAGATTATAGTAAATGTATAGATATTTCAACAAAAGCATCAATTAGAGAAATGGTATTACCTGGTTTATTAGCTATTGCTGTGCCAGTTGCTGTTGGTTTTATTGGTGGTGCTGAAATGCTTGGTGGACTTCTTGCAGGTGTTACTACTTGTGGTGTGCTTATGGCAATCTTCCAGTCTAATGCAGGTGGTGCTTGGGATAATGCTAAGAAAACTATTGAAGAACAAGGTAAAAAAGGAACAGATGCTCATAAAGCAGCTGTTGTTGGAGATACTGTAGGTGATCCTTTTAAAGATACTTCAGGGCCGTCGTTAAATATTTTACTAAAATTAATGTCTGTTGTAGCATTAGTAATTGCACCAAGTATTGCGCTTTCTGCTGATGAGATTTCGAACTATGCTTATAATGCAAATTTATCTGAGCGTGTTGAAATGTCAAAAGAAGTAAAAGTAGAAATGAGCACAAATGATGATGGTTCAGTTAAAGCAGTTGTAACCACTGTTACAACTGAAAATGGTGAAAAATCGACTGCTTATGAAACTTTTGAAGGAACTGAAGAAGAAGTAAAAGCGAGCATTGCTACTTTGAATGAAGAAGCTGATGGCATGAAGGTGAAAACAAAAAAAATAATTAAGGAGATTGAAGAAATAGTAGAAGAATAAACTAACTATAAATTGCTTTTTTCAGTATTCAAAAAAACCATGCTTGAGCATGGTTTTTTTGTATTTTTAAACAAAATTTAAACACACATGTTTAAAAAAGACCCGCTTCAAATAATTGCTTTCCAAACTTATGGAACTTCAAATCATTTATATTTAAGGGGGCGAGCCATTCAAGACGAAAGTATAAATTTAGAACAAAAAGGATTATTTGGATTGTTTATAAATTCATGGAAGCGTTTTGAGACTGACGAAATCAAGAATACTTCCATAAAGGTAATATTACCTAACGGAAAAACGCTTAAGGCTATAACTGATAATCATGGCTATTTTAAAATAGATGAAAAAGTAAAAGACATAAACCTCTTATCAAATTCTGAAGGCTGGCTTAATTTTGAAGTCTCTTTTGATGATGTTAATATTAAACGATTAATTCAAAATTCTAATAGATTTCCTGGAGAAGTATTAATTCCTTCAACGCATGCCAATTTTGGTGTGATTAGCGATATTGATGATACCATTATTCATACAGGCGTAGTTTCAACTTTAAAGTGGAAAGTTTTATTTAATAGTATTTTTAAAAATGCAGCAAGTAGAATTCCGTTGGACGGTGCAGTAGACTTTTATCACAAACTAAATCGAGGAGCTTCAGGAAACAATGCAAATCCAATTTTTTATGTGAGTCATAGCCCATGGAATTTGTATCGTTATTTGGAGTTCTTTTTAAAACAGAATAGATTTCCAAAAGGCCCCATTTTATTGAGAAGCTTTAAAGATATATTTCAAAAGAAATCAAAAAGTGACAAGCCGCAAAAACAAAATGAGATATTAAACATTTTAAAAACTTATCCGAAGTTAAAATTTATTCTTATCGGAGATAGTGGAGAATCTGATGCAGATATTTATATGGAATTAGCAAAAACTTTTCCAAATCAAATAGCCGCAATTTATTTAAGAAGTGTTAATCATAAAAAGAAGATGTTTCGAGTAACTAAACTATTTGAAAGCTTTACAGCGATTCCGGTTTTAATAGTAGAAAACAGTCTTCAAGCATTATCACACGCCAAAAAACATGGTTTTGTTAAAAGCTAAAACAATCCATTAATCTCTGCATCAATGGTATTTATTATAGAACCTAAGTCTTCTGGGTTATCTACAAAATCTAAATTATCTACATCAATAATCAAAAGTTTCCCTTTATCGTATCCATGTATCCATGCTTCATAGCGTTCGTTTAATCTGCTTAAATAGTCAATACTTATCGAATTTTCGTAATCACGCCCACGTTTATGTATTTGTGAAACTAAATTAGGGATAGAACTACGTAAATAAATTAAAACATCTGGGCCTTGTACTAATGATTCCATTAAATCGAAAAGGGATTTATAGTTCTCAAAATCACGATTAGTCATCAGTCCCATAGCGTGTAAATTTGGCGCAAAAATATGAGCATCTTCATAAATCGTTCGATCTTGTATTATGTCTTTTCCGCTTTCACGAATTTGAAGAACTTGACGAAACCTACTATTTAAAAAATAAACTTGCAAATTAAAACTCCATCGTTCCATCTGGTTGTAAAAATCATCTAAATATGGGTTGTCTACCACATCTTCAAGTTGAGCTTCCCATTTGTAATGTTTTGCTAGTAATTTTGTAAGCGTTGTTTTTCCAGCGCCTATATTTCCGGCAATTGCAATATGCATAGTTTAATTAATTTTTAATTGGAATTGTTGCAAGGTTTCATTGTTGTAAATATACAAGGTTTCATTGGTTACTAAAAACTGATTTATCAACAAATTTGGTAAATTAATAGGCAGTAATTTATCACTTTTCTTTCTTAAATAAAACAGTGAATCATTCTTTTTTAAAATGATATTTTCGTTGTTTTCAACTAATGATGAATAGCCTTCATTCTTTAGTTTTTTTACTAAACTTCCAAAGTAATTATACATGTAAAGATACTTTTCCGTGAGTAGCCAACAAGAGTTATAATTGCTTTTTAAATCTAATACAGCGCTTTGCACGGGTACGGTTTGCGCTCGTATAGTTTTAGATTTATAATCAAAAAGTTCTAACTTTTGTAAATCTTGATTAAATACCCAAATGGTGTTATCATGTCCCGTTGAAACATGCGTTACATTTTTGTAAATGGGAAGTGTATTAAAATCAATTTTATGTATTTCAGCCAACCGGTTGTCAAGTACAATTACTGTATTAAAATCTTTATAAAACAAATTGATTTTTAAAGGATTAAATGCGTTTGCCGAATTAATATTTCCTAACTGTAAGTTATTATAAGTTATCGTTTTGGTTGTATTAGTTTTATAGAAAACATTGTTGTTTATAGAATATGAAGTGCCAAAATTATCGATGCCAATAAGGTTATCAACCTTTAAATCTGTCTTTTTTACAAATGATGTTTCCAAAACATCTTGTGCGAATGTTGAAACCGAAATAAAAAAAAGTATGTAAACCGTAATTTTCATTATAAATGGAAAATTACAAAAATCGATCCACTTTTTTATAATTGTTTATTTAAACATAATAAATGTATTTTTAATATAAATTAGGTAAGGTTTTAAACTAATCAACCTATTAAGAGTCCTAGTATTAAATACTTTTTGGCTAAAAAATAAATAAAATATTATATGTATAGAACTAAAATAAAATCAACTATTGTCACGCTATTAATATTTAACTTTTTCTTGTCATTTGCACAAAATGATTTTCAGGGAAAAGCATATTATATGTCGAAAACCACCGTTGACATGAGCAATTTTGGTGGCGGACAATTAAGTGAGGAGCGTAAAAAACAAATTGCAGACCGTATGAAAAGCTCTTTAGAAAAAACATATATACTCACTTTTAATCAATCGGAATCTTTATATAAAGAAGAAGAACGTCTAGATACTCCAGGTCAAGGTGGTGGCATGCGTTTTAGTATGATGAGTGCCACTGGCGGTGATCAATACAAAAACCTAAAAGAGCAAAAAATAAAACAAGAACAGGAATTTTTTGGCAAACAGTTTTTAATAAGCGATAGTTTACAAAAACTAAATTGGGAATTAGGTACCGAAACAAAAACAATTGGCAAGTATATTTGTTTTAAAGCTACGGCCATTAAAACAGTAGAAGGTTTTGATTTTAATAGTTTCAGAAGACCGCCTCGAAATAATGAAAAAGCAAAAGATTCTACAAATTCAGATACTAAAGAAGTGGGAGCTGAAAAAGAAGAAGATACGCCAAGAGAAATAACAGTTACAGCATGGTATACCCCTCAAATACCAGTAAATCAAGGTCCAGATGTATATTGGGGATTGCCGGGATTAATTTTAGAAGTTAACGCAGATCGAACTACTATTTTATGTTCTAAAATAATATTAAATCCTTCAGAAAAAGAAACATTAAAGGCACCCTCAAAAGGCAAATTAATCTCTCAAAAAGAGTATGATGAGATTATAAAGCAAAAAATGGAGGAAATGCGTGAAATGTTTAGAGGCAGAGGTGGACGAGGTGGCGGAAGGCCTAGATAAATTATTATTTATTCAAAGAAATTAGTGTTGTTTAATTATTTTGTATGTTTGTTAAACAAAAAATATAATCATTTATCTCATCGCAATGAAAACACTTCTATACAAATTAACGATTACTGTATTAATTTTATTTACTTCACAAACGATTCACGCTCAAGAATTTCAAGGTAGAGCATATTATTTTTCAAAGACACCTATGGATCTAGGAACCTGGGGTGCTAGAATGAGCGAAGCCCAGAAAAAACAGGTCGCAGAGCGCTTAAAAAACAGACTAGAAAAAACATATATTTTAGTCTTTAATAAAGAAGAGTCTGTGTTCTATGAAGATGAGAAATTGGATGCGATTTCTGGCGCAACAGATTCATGGGGAAAGAATTTTACTCCAGGTAAGCAATACAAAAATGTAAAGACTTATAAGTTTATACAGAATCAAGAATTTTATGGTAAGCAATTTTTAGTAAAAGAAAACCTGTCTAATATAGATTGGGAGATGGGAAGTGAGACCAAAATAATAGGGCAATATACTTGTTTTAAAGCAACTTCTAAGCGACCAGTTTTCGATATTTCTTGGTGGAATTTTTCTTGGAGTAACGCAAGAAACAACGTAGTAGAAAAGAAGATTGATTCCGTAAAAGCCGAAGACATGGCAAAAGTGAAATCAGAACCGGTAGAAGAAGTTGTTGACATGGTAGAGATTGAAGCATGGTATACACCAATGATTCCTGTTAGTCAAGGCCCTGGCGATTATTGGGGCCTTCCAGGATTAATACTGGAAGTAAATGTTGGTAATACAACATTACTTTGTTCAAAAATTGTAATGAATCCAAAAGAGAAAATTAAAATAGAAGCTCCGGATAAAGGTAAAGAAGTTACCAAAAAGGAGTATCAAGAAATTATTACCGGGAAAATGCAAGAAATGAGAAACAACCGGGGAAGAAGAAGAAATTAAAGATAGTTCAATACAAAATATTCACAACCAATTTATAATTCAATAAAAATAATGAATAAGATATTTTTTGTAATAATATTCTGTTTAAGCAATATCACTTTCGCTCAAGTTAAAATGCAAGGTGTGGTAAAAGATAGTATTGGAACGCCTCTTGAATTGGCTAATGTTATTGCTATTAATCAAGAAACAAAAACATTACAGTCTTATGGTATTACAGATCAATCAGGTCGCTATAAACTAAACTTGTCAAAAAATGGTTCATATAGCATCCAAGTGAGTTATATTGGCATGAAGACATTCACAGAGGCAATATCAACCAAAGAAGATGATATTGATAAAGATTTTGTTCTGGAATCCGATAATGCTTTGGATGCTGTAGAGCTGACCTATGAAATGCCTGTTACCGTTAAAGGAGACACTTTAATTTACAATGCAGATTCTTTTAAAAATGGAACAGAACGAAAACTTGAAGATGTTTTAGAAAAATTACCTGGAGTCGAAATAAATGATGATGGTCAAATTGAAGTCGAAGGAAATATTGTTCGGAAACTTATGGTAAATGGTAAAGATTTTTTTGATGGAGACACCAAATTAGCTACTAAAAATATTCCCTCTAATGCCGTTGATAAGGTACAGGTACTAAGAAATTATTCTGAAGTCGGTCAGTTAAGTGGCGTTACGAATAATCAAGATAATGTTGCTATAAATATTAAATTAAAGGAAGGAAAAGAAAATTTCTGGTTTGGTAATGTAACAGCAGGTACTGGAGCATCACCTGATAGTGAGCTCTATTTATTACAACCAAAATTATTTTATTACAGCCCGAAATTTAGTTTGAATTTTATTGGTGATTTTAATAATACTGGAGAATTAGCTTTAACGCGACGTGATATAAGAGGCTTTGGAGGCGGTTTTAGGGCGCCAAGCAGAAGTAGTGGTACGAGTATTAATTTAGGTGATAATGGTCTCGGTTTCTTAACTACTCAAAACAATGCGCTTGAAATTGAGAACAAACTAGCAGCATCAAATTTTAGCTATTCACCTAATCAAGCCTTAGATATTAGTGGTTTTGCTATATTTAATAGCAGTCGAATATTGTCTAAAGAGCTCAGCTTTGTTCAATACACAGATTCTGATCTAGGAATTCCAGATGAAACTACAGAACAGAATAGTAAAGAGCGCTCTAATCAAGGTTTAGCAAAATTAAGTCTCGCTTACAAGCCGAATGTCAACAATCAATTAGATTATGATGTTTTAGGTCGTTTTTCTAAAGATGTACAAAATCAAAACTTTCTTTCCTCGGTAGTCGGGAACACCAACCAATTAGAAGAAGTGACGCCTTTTAGTATAAATCAAAATGTAAATTACTATTACACACTTAATGATACTAATATTTTTGCTTTTGAAGCGCAGCATTTAATTAAGAATGAAGATCCTTTTTATAATGCACTGCTTATAAATGATCCAGATAATAATAATGAAGTAGACCCTAATGATAGAGATGCTTTTGATACAACAGCTGAAGCCATGGGTTTTATCACATCGCTTGAGAATTATGATTTAAACCAAAACAGACTTATAAAATCAAACCAATTAGATGCAAAATTGGATTATTATAACATTCTCAACGCTAAAAGTAATATCAACTTTACTTTAGGTACCATTTTGAGTCGCCAAGACTTTAATTCAAATATCTTTCAATTTTTAGATGACAATTCGGAATTTGAACCCACCCCAACATTTAATGAGGGGCGTGCTACAAACGATACAAAATATAATTTTAGCGATGTTTATTTAGGGACACGTTATACTTTAAAAACGGGTAAATTTACTATTACACCGGGATTCTCTATACATGCTTACGGCAATAAAAATAGTCAGTTTGGAGTAACCTATGAAGATAATTTTTTTAGGTTTTTGCCTGATTTCGAAACTCGTATTCAATTTAAAAAGAGTGAAAGTTTAACGCTACGTTACCAAATGAAAAATCAGTTTACCGATGTTACTCGTTTAGCTCAAGGTTTAGTTTTTAATAATTTCAATAGTATTCAATTTGGTGAGCCAGATTTGCAAAACGCATTATCACACAATGTGAGTTTATTTTATAGCAGTTTTAATCTTTTTAATTATACGAATGTTTTTGCTCGTATTTCTTATAATAAAAACCTTGATCAGATAAGAGGCTTAACCAATTTTGAAAACGTCATTAGAACAAGCACTTTTTTCAATTCTAATTTTGCAGATGAAAGTGTTTCAGCTAACGGGCGCATACAGCGTACCTTTGGGAAGTTAAGAGCGAGTCTTTCAACTAATTACAACTATAGTAAAATTAATCAGTTTATTCAAGGGAGACAATCGTTAAATGAGCAGTTTACACAATCGTATATCCCAGAATTACGCACTAATTTTAGAGAAGCTCCAAATGTAAGATTAAGATACCGATACAGTATATCTGATAACAATCAAGGTACAAACTTCACAAAGTTTGTAACTAAAGCGCCATCTATTGATTTTGACGCCTATATCTGGAAGTCACTTACTTTTAGGACAGATTACACCTATAGTAATCAAGATGACGGTGTTAATTCATCACAATCTTTTGAAACTTGGGATGCTTCATTATCCTATAGAAAAAATGAAGATTCTAAATGGGAATACGAAATTAAAGCATCTAACTTACTGGATATAGATTCTAGAATTAGAAATAGTGCTAACAATTTATCAGTACTTAATTCTGAAACGTTTATACAACCAAGATTTATTACGTTTAGAATACGTTACGAATTATAAAATTATTATTTGGCTACTCTCTAGAAACTTTAAAAATTCCAAAAATTCCATTATGTTTTTTATGGTAATACAAGTTTTTTCCGTCATCGGATATACTAGCTCCCTCTGTTTGGATTCCAGATATGGCTTCAATTTGGATAGGTGTTTCAAATGGTAAATTTTTGGCTGTTCTTTTAGATTGCCAAATTGTTAATTCAAAAGTTTGGATATTTGATCTATTAAAAAATATTTCAAGATCATCTGATGAAATAGAAGCGGCGTACTCTAATAAATGGGAATTCAAATTCTTCATTAAGTTATCAGATTCGGCTACTACTTCAAAAAAGCCATTTTGTTTATTAGCTACAAATAAATCAGCTTCATCGGGGAAATTATTAACGCTAAATTTTCCAGTTGCAAAATATAATGTGTTCCCATCTTTACTAACCTCCGAATCAAAGTTTAAAAATCCAGGTTCGTTTCTTGTTAAATTTTGATCTATACTTGATACATTAGTTATGTTTTCTCCTGTAAATACTCCTCCATAAAGCGATTGTAGGTTCGTGGTATAACTCCTTGTTGTAGTAAAGTAAAAATTTCCGGCGCTATCCATATTAGGAACACCTTCCAAAACTTCACTATTTGCACCAGTCAACTCGCCCAAATATTCAAATGTAAAGTCGTTTATTTTTCTGGCAAAATGAAGATTCATATCATCATCATTTTCTCCAGAATTATTAAAAAACATGTATTGACCATCGCGAGTAATAAAAGGTTCCATAGCACTACCATTACAACCCATTATTTGCACTTGTAACTCATTACTAAAAATTCTATATTCTTGTTGTGTAGCAATCATATCATCACCCTTTTTGCAGCCTACCAACAATAAAATTATGAATGTAAATAAATTAAATTTTTTTAAGTTAAAATTTATCATGATGTAAAAACTTTAATTAATACTTTTAATTTAAAATTTAGGTGCATATTTGAAATGTTAGACGACTAATAATTAATCAAGTTACATCTTCATAATTGTAAAATTAATTCTGCTTAATTTTACTTCTTTTTTTATAGTATATGATGCTTCTTGATATTGTTAAGTAATGACATTTTAAAATGGATGCTAAACTAATTTATCCTTTTAATAGCACAAAAATAAATTCTCTATCATAATTAATATGAATATTATTGAAGTTTGTAATTATTCAGCATAAAACTTTTGTTATTTTTGAAAATAATCTTTTTTAAAATATTGCATGGAAATACTTGGAATTGATATAGGTGGCTCGGGAATGAAAGGCGCCATCATAAATTCAGAAACTGGAGAATTAGTTAGTAAACGCTATAGAATTCCAACACCGGCTTCTCGAAATCCTGGTGATATGGCTCAGGTATTTAAAGACATTGTTGATCATTTTAATTATAAAGGACCTGTAGGTTGTGGATTTCCAACTATTATAAAAAATGGTGTTTGTATATCCACGAGTAATTTGAGTCCGACTTGGAAAAACGTGAATGCCGAAAAAATATTTTCTGAAGCTTGTGGGCAACCTGTAACTGTAGTAAATGATGCGGATGCAGCTGGTTATGCTGTCATGAATTATGGTATTGGAAAAGGTAAATTAGGATTAGTTATAATGATTACTATAGGAACTGGATTAGGCAGTGGAGCCTTCTTTAATGGAGAGCTTATTCCTAATTTTGAATTAGGTCAGATTCCTTATAAAAAATACAAAAAAATTGAACGATGGGCTGCAGCTTCAATAAAGGACCGAGAAAACTTAAGTTTTAAAAAATGGGGAAAGCGATTCAACGTCTTTTTAAAATTAGTAGAAGTTATAGTTTGCCCAGATTATATTATTCTAGGCGGTGGTACTTCTAAAAATTTTGATGAATTTAAAAAGTATATTAAAATAGACACGCCGGTTGTACCAGCACATCTTGGAAACCATGCAGGTTTAATAGGTGCGGCAGTTGCGGCTCTACGTCCTCATGTTAAAAATTAGTCTTTATTTTGGAAATTTAGCCCTTATCTTTTCTAAGCATAAATTATGTATACTTCCAACATGCGTATGTTTTTTTGAGGTATCAGGTACATAAGTATCATCTTGCACTTGCCCACCAATTTTTTGATAAGCTTCTCTAAAACTTTGACCTTCCACGACTAATGTATTTATATTGTCAACTGTAAATAGATATTTATATAAATCGCTGTGAATATCGACATCTTTTACAATAATTTGCTGTATGGAATAATTAAAAATATCGAGGATGTCTTTCATATCCTCGAAGGCAGCAATTATATTTTCCTTGAGTAACTGAAAATCTCTATGATACCCACTTGGTAAATTATTAGTAATTAAAATCATTTCGGTTTGTAAGGCTTGTATTTTGTTACACTTACCTCTTATTAATTCGAAAACATCAGGATTTTTTTTATGTGGCATAATACTACTTCCCGTTGTAAGCTCGTCTGGAAAAGAAATAAATCCGAAATTTTGACTCATATACAAACATACATCCATAGAAAAACGTGCCAAGGTATTACTTAATCCACCCAAAGCTACGGCTATAGTACGCTCATTTTTACCACGTGCCATTTGTGCTGCTACCACATTATATTTTAATGTTTCAAAACCTAATTCTTTGGTAGTTGCTTCTCTATCAATAGGAAACGAACTACCATAACCAGCCGCAGAACCCAAAGGATTTTGGTCTACTGTTTTAATTGCTGCATTTAGTAAGTACACATCGTCAATCATTAATTCAGCATATGCCGAAAACCATAAGCCAAACGAAGAAGGCATTGCTACTTGCAAATGTGTATAACCCGGTAACACTTTAGTTTTATAAGTATCTGCTAATTTTAAAAGGGTGTCAAAAAGAATCTTTGTTTTATCAATAACAACCCCAAGATTGTCTTTATAATATAAATGTAAGGCTACCAATACTTGATCGTTTCTCGAACGTGCCGTATGGATTTTTTTACCAACTTCTCCTAATTGTTTGGTAAGCTCAAACTCAATTTTCGAATGTACATCTTCAAACTGATCATCAATAACAAATGTGCCAGCTTCTACTTGTTGTTCTAGAATTTTTAATCCACTAAGCAACTCTACTAATTCTTCAACCGTAATAATGCCTATTTTTTGAAGCATTTTCGCATGTGCTTTAGATGCTACAATATCGTATTTTGCAATGTGGATATCAATTTCTCTATCGTTTCCAACGGTAAATTGTTCTATTTTTTTATCGATTGATATGCCTTTGTCCCAGAGTTTCATTTTTCTAAATGTTTATGCGATTACTCGATTTAACAGTTCTATATATATTTTAATCCCTTCTTCTATTTCACATATATAAATAAACTCGTCAGCAGAATGCGAACGCGTGCTATCTCCTGGCCCTAATTTTAATGACGGACAAGTGAGCACCGCTTGGTCTGATAATGTTGGTGAGCCATAAGTACTTCTACCCATTGCGATACCAGTCTTTATCAATTCGTGATCTATTGGTATGGAGGACGAATTTAACCTTAAACTTCGCGGAGTAATACTTGTACACGGAGATTTTTTTTGTAAAATATTCGCTACTTCCTGGTTTGTATATGCGTCGTTAACGCGCACATCTATTACTAATTTTACATCTGCCGGTACCACATTATGCTGTGAGCCTGCACTTATTTGCGTGACCGTTAGTTTTACATCGCCCAAAGCTTTAGATCCTTTTTCAAACTTAAAATCTTTAAACCATTGTAAAACATTGATAGAATTGTATATGGCATTATTATCATTTGGATGCGCTGCATGACTGGGTGTGCCTTCAACTACCGCATCAAAAACCACCAAACCTTTTTCGGCAACAGCTAAATTCATTAATGTTGGTTCGCCAACAATAGCTACATCAACTTTAGGAATTACGGATAACATGCTATTTAATCCATTTGGGCCACTACTTTCTTCTTCCGCGGAAGCGACCACAACCAAATTATACTTTAAATTTTTATGATTATAAAAATAAGTGAAGGTTGCTATTAACGATACTAAACAACCACCAGCATCATTACTGCCTAGGCCAAATAATTTACCTTCTTCAACAATAGCTTTAAAAGGGTTTTTTGTGTAAGCAGAATTTGGCTTTACCGTATCGTGATGCGAATTGAGCAAAAGCGTTGGCTTGGTTTCATTATAATATTTGTTAAAAGCCCATACATTGTTTTTAGTTCGCTTATATTCGATATTATTACTTTTAAACCAATCCTCGATGTGAGCTGCCGTATTATCTTCTTGTGAAGAAAACGATTCGGTTTCAATGAGTTTTTTTAATAACTCTATAGCATCAAATGTTAATTTTTGAATCATAAAAACAAGGTTGTAAATTTTTGTTCTCTATTACTAATCACCGTTGGGTTTCCAATGATAACTTTGAACACACCTCGCTTTAAGGCGTAAAAACAATTTTCCAATTTAGGAAGCATGCCATCTGCAAATGTACCGCGTATTTTTAAGGTTTGATAAGTATTGGTATCCATAAAATCGATCACAGACTCATCATCATCAACAGACATTAAAACACCGTCTTTTTCAAAACAATAAATGAGTTCGGTTTCATAGGTTTTTGCAAGTTCGATGGCTAATTCTGATGCTATTGTATCGGCATTCGTATTAAGCAAATTGCCATTTGTATCGTGAGTTATAGCACAAAATACTGGTGTTATATCATTCTTTAACAACACACTAATTGCCTTTGTATTTACTTTTTTTACATCACCAACAAACCCATAGTCAATTTTTTTAACAGGACGCTTTTTCGAAACTATTGTGTTTCCATCTGCTCCTGTAAAACCTATTGCATTGCATTTGTATGCTTGCAATTTTGCGACAATATTTTTATTTATTTTACCTGCATATACCATTGTAATAATATCTAAAGTATCTGCATCAGTAATGCGTCTGCCATCTACCATGTTCACAGGAACATTCATATCTTTAGCCAGCTTTGTAGCTAATTTACCACCGCCATGGACTAATACTTTAGGCCCTTTAATTGAAGAAAATTGCGATAAAAAAATTTCTAAAGCCTTATTGTTATCAATAATATTTCCACCTACTTTTATGATTTTTAAGCTTTCCATTCTAAAGGGTTTCTAATATTTTTTTAAGCACCAATTGTGCCGCATATGTTCGATTATTAGCTTGCTGAATTACTATTGAACTATCGCTATCTAAAACCGCATCTTCAACAACTACATTTCTACGAACTGGCAGGCAATGCATAAATTTAGCTGTATTTAATTTTTCTTTAGTTATCATCCAATAAGGGTCGGTATTTAATATTTGACCGTAATCATCATAAGAACTCCAGTTTTTTGCATAAACAAAATCAGCATTTTTAAAAGCTTCCGTTTGATTATGAATTATAGGAGTATTAGATGTAATATCTTTATTTAAATTATACCCTATTGGGTTAGCAATAACAAACTCAACATCCATTTTATGCATCGCCTGAACAAAACTATTTGCTACTGCATGTGGCAAGGCTTTAATATGTGGCGCCCAACTTAAAACAACTTTTGGTCGTGTTTTTTTCGAATGTTCAGATATCGTTATGGCATCTGTTAAGCCCTGTAATGGATGCCCGGTGGCACTTTCCATATTTACAATGGGTACTGAAGCATATTTTTTAAACGCGTTTAGCACCAGTTCACTTTCATCCTTTGCTTTATCTATTAATGTTGGAAATGCTCTTACTGCAATAATATCGCAATATTGTGATACAACAGCTGCGGCTTCTTTAATATGTTCTGCCGTATTGCCATTCATAATTGTGCCATCTCCAAACTCTATACCCCAAGCATCACCGGATACATTCATTACAATAGGATTCATCCCTAAATTTAATGCAGCCTTTTGAGTGCTTAGACGCGTTCGTAAACTAGAATTAAAGAATAATAAACCAATGGTTTTGTTTAGTCCCAGCCTAACATCTTTTAACGGATTAGCTTTTATTTGTTTCGCATCAGCTATCCAAGAATTAATATTATCTATATCGTTTATGGATGTATAATTATTCATTTTAATCTATTTTATTTTGGTAAATGGTACTTTGTTTTCAAAAGCATTTACTATAAAATTATCTTCTAATCCATTCACAATCCATGTTTCAATATTTGCGTTTTTGGTCACGGAGGCTGCTTCAATTTTTGATTGCATACCACCACTTCCATGTGACGATTTTGAGCTCACAACCTGTTTTTTTAATTCATCAAAATCTAAAACTTCGCTAATGGTTTTTGGTGTTTTACTTTCTATAGATTCTTTAGTGTATATCCCATTAGTATTGGTTGCAATTATAAATAAATCAACTTCTAAAAGCGATGCTGTTAGCGCGCCTAATTTATCGTTATCGCCAAATTTAATTTCATCGGTAGCAACCGTGTCATTTTCATTAATAATAGGGATATAATTATTATTTACAAGCACATTAATGGTGTTTACAATATTGGTTTTACTTTCTTTTTTTTCAAAATCTGAATACGACAATAAACACTGCGACGTTAGCAACCCATATTCACGAAAAATCTCCTGATAAATACGAATTAAATGTGGCTGACCAATAGAAGCCAATGCTTGTTTTATATTAATGTCTTTCCTTTTACTTTCCAATTTTACAAATTGTTTAGCAACCGCTATTGCACCAGAACTTACAATAACGAACTCGCAAGTATCTTGAAGTTTGGCTATTTGATTTGCTATATCTTCAATTTTACCTCTCGAAATATTATCAGTTTCCTTGGTAAGTGTGTTGGAACCTACTTTTAGTAATATGCGTTTCTTTTTCTGCATGTTATCGTATTTGTCCGTTTCCAAAAACATACCACTTATTGGTTACCAAATGTTGCAAGCCAATGGGTCCCCGTTGGTGTAATTTATCTGTACTAATAGCCAATTCGCCACCTAAACCAAGTTGGCCGCCATCTGTAAATCGTGTAGATGCGTTGTGGTACACCGCTGCATTATCTACATTTTCCATAAAGGTTTTGGCTTCAGTTTCATTCTTGGAAATTATAGATGAAGAGTGACCACCCGAATATTTATTTATC
Organism: Flaviramulus sp.; assembly: GCF_013001275.1. Lineage (GTDB taxonomy): Bacteria > Bacteroidota > Bacteroidia > Flavobacteriales > Flavobacteriaceae > JABDMV01. The sequence continues at coordinate 10,287 of NZ_JABDMV010000154.1, read as the reverse complement.
ATCGCAATAGCATCCTCATTAGACTCTACTTCACCAATAACAATTTTATAATCCAAAAATTCTTGATACCAAATTTCTTCTGTATCGATTGCTTTTACTCCTTGAAATTTTGATAGCGTGTTGTCTCCTAAAATTTCTACTTTTAAATCTTTAAGTTTTGAAATTAAGTTATTTAAAAAATCTTCTTTATTAGGAAGGTTTTTATCAATCAAGACTTTATCTAAAGCATTACACGCAGAAATTTTAGCTGTTTTAGCATTAATAATAATATCTAAGGCAATTTTCTTATCTGCATCTTTTTCTACAAATACAAAATTGTTACCTCTACCACTAACAATAACGGGACATGAAGCATGTTTTTTAACAAATGCAATTAATCGTTCACCTCCTCTAGGAACAATTAAATCTACTTTTTGAGTTGGATTTTCTAAAAATCCTTGCGTTTCGGTTCTGCTAAATTGCAAGTATTCTACCCAATTTTTCGAAGCGCTATGTTTTTCTAAAGCGATATGCCATAACTCCACTATTTTAAGGTTTGATTTTATTGATTCCTTTCCTCCTTTTAATAATATTTTATTGCCAGATTTAAATGCAATTCCAGCAGCTTCCACAGTTACATCTGGACGCGACTCATATATGATCAAAACCGTACCGAACGATGCTGTTTTATTATAAACCTTCATGCCATTATCATGCTGAAAACTAAATCGCTCTATGCCAACAGGGTCTTGCTGATTTGCCAAATGGGTAACGGATGCAATCATTTCATCAACTTTCGAATCATCAACTTTTAAACGATCGAACATAGAAATATCATCACCTTTATATGCATCTAAATCAGATTTATTAATTCTAATTATGGTTGCTCTTTCATTTTCTAAAAGCACTGCCATTTCTCGTAATACGGCATTTCGTGTTTCTATGGATAATAAGGTATTCATGTTTATAATTCTTTAATTAAGGCCTCAAAAAACTGTTCAATATGTTCTTTATTAACAGTTAAAGGAGGTAAAATTCTCAGTAGTTTTTTGTTGGATGCTCCACCTGTAAAGATATGATGATCATAAATTAATTTTTTTCTTAAATCGCCTACTTCAAAATCAAATTCTAAACCAAGCATTAACCCACGACCTTTAATTTTTTTTATCTGAGGAATTGTTTTAGCTATTGAAACAAAATACTCAGAAATCTCATTTACATTATCGATTAATTTTTCTTCCTCTATGGTTTTTAAAACTGCTAAACCAGCAGCGCAAGCTAAGTGATTTCCTCCAAAAGTAGTACCCAACATGCCGTATTTCGATTCAATATCTGGATGAATTAAAATTCCTCCAATAGGAAAACCATTCCCCATGCCTTTTGCAATGGAAATGATATCTGGTGTCACATTGTAATGTTGAAAAGCAAAGAATTTTCCTGAACGTCCGTAGCCAGATTGAACTTCATCAGCAATAAACATCGTATTATTAGCCTTACAGAGTGCATAAACTTGTTCGAAAAAATCAGAACTTCCTTGATCTAAGCCTCCAACACCTTGAATAAATTCAACTATTACTGCACAAACATCACCTCTCTCTAACTCCGCTTTTACCCCTACAATATCATCTAAATCTAAAATTGTTACTTTTTGCTGTGCATTTATAGGTGCAATAATACTGGCATTATCGGTTGCTGCTACCGCTGCCGATGTTCGACCATGAAAACCATTTTTGAAAGCTACAATGCGTGATTTTCCCGTTTTAAACGACGCTAGCTTTAAGGCATTTTCATTGGCTTCAGCTCCAGAATTACATAAAAACAACTCATAACCCACACACCCTGAAAGTGCTTCAATTTTATCGGCTAAAGCAACTTGTAACGGATTTTGTATCGCATTAGAGTAAAAGCCTAAAGTTTTTACTTGATTGGTTACTGCCTCAACATAATTTGGATGCGAATGTCCAATTGATATTACAGCATGCCCACCGTAAAGATCTAAATATTCAGTGCCGTTTTCATCGTACACATGAGTACCTTTACCTGATACTGGTGTTACATTATATAATGGATAAACATCGAATAATGGCATTTTAAATCTTTTTTAATTGGTTGATTTTTTCAAATGAAGCCACAATACCCTGTATTAATGCAGAACTTAATCCTTGATGCTCCATTGCATTTAATCCCTCAATAGTGCATCCACCTGGAGTGGTTACACGGTCTATCTCTTGTTCAGGATGTCTCCCCGATTCAATTAACAAACTAGCAGAACCAAAACAAGTTTGTACTGCTAATTGATGGGCTTCATGTGCTTCAAATCCTAACTGTATTGCACCTTGAGTTGTTGCTCGAATTAATCGCATCCAAAAGGCAATACCACTGGCACAAATAACTGTTGCAGCTTGTATTTGTTCTTCGGGTATAACCAAAGTAGTCCCTAATTGATTGAATATCTTTTTAGCCATTTCTATTTTTTCTTGCCCTTTGTTATTTGCCGCTAAACAGGTCATTGATTTTCCTATGGATATAGCCGTATTTGGCATTACTCTAATAATATTTTTATTGTCCCCAATAATGCTTTCAATTTTTGAGATTTCAAAACCAGCTGCTACAGACATAACCACATGATTTTCAGTAATAATGGATGCGACACTTTCTAAAACCTTGTCTATATGGCGAGGTTGTAATGCGAAAATAACTATCTCCGATTCTTTTACTGCTAGTGCATTATCACTCGTTACAGTTACATATTCTTCATTACTAAAAGCATTTACTGCAGTTGTATTTTTATCACTTAAATACAACCCAGTGAACGATTTGTTTTTAATAAGTCCTTTGGCTATCGAGCTTCCTAAATTTCCTGTTCCTATAATGGCTATTTTCATAATTCGTTATTTTTTGTTCTATTTAGAGGATACTGCATTAAAGCATTATTTAAAAATACGTTGCTTTTAAATGCAATCCTGTTGTTTCATCAATACCAAACATTAAATTCATGTTTTGAATGGCTTGACCCGATGCACCTTTCAATAAATTATCTATAATACTCGTTACTAACAACTTACCGTTATGTTTATGTAAATGTATTAAACATTTATTAGTGTTTACTACTTGTTTTAAATGCAATTGATCTTCTGAAATAAATGTGAACTTTGCATCTTTATAATAGTCTTTATAAATTGATTTTGCTTCTTCAATCGAACCTTCAAAATCTGTATAGAGGGTCGCAAAAATGCCTCTAGAAAAATTTCCTCTATTGGGCATAAAAATGATTTCTGATGAAAAACTATGTTGTAGTTGATTTACTGTTTGATTAATTTCTCCTAAATGTTGATGTGTAAACGGTTTATAATATGAAAAGTTATTGTCTCTCCAAGTAAAATGCGTTGTAGCCGATAGTGATGTTCCTGCGCCTGTGGCTCCTGTTACAGCATTTATATGCACATCGTTTTTTAATAAGCGTTTCTCTGCTATAGGCAACAAACCTAGTTGAATTGCTGTTGCAAAACACCCAGGATTCGCAATGTAATTCGATTTTTTTATCACTTCTCTTTGTAATTCTGGCAAACCATAAACAAAAGTTTTTCCGTTGAATGTTTTATCTTTTTCTAATCTAAAATCGTTTCCTAAATCTATTATTTTAGTAGTTTCTGAAAATGCGTTAGCCGATAAAAATTTAACTGAATTTCCGTGTCCTAAACATAAAAACAACATATCAACTTTAGGATTTACATTAGTGGTAAATTCCAAATGGAAGTCTCCAACCAAATCTTGGTGCACTTTACTAATTTTGTTTCCAGCATTACTTGTACTATAAACAAAATTTATTTCAACGTTGGGATGTGATATCAATAATCTGATAAGCTCTCCCGCAGTATATCCTGCACCTCCAATTATACCTACTTGTATCATAGTTCTGTATTTACTTGATGATATATTTTATTCTGATTCCCAAGTATTTTTATAAATCCTTTAGCTTCATCTGCTGTCCATCCTTTGTTTTCTTCTCCATAACTTCCAAATTTGGCATTCATTAAATCGTGTTTAGATTTAATACCATCTAATGAAAAGTGATATGGCTTAAGTGTAACGTTCACTTCTCCCGAAACCTTATCTTGACTACTCTCTAAAAAAGCTTCAATGTTTCTCATTACAGGATCTAAATATTGTCCTTCATGTAAATGCATTCCATAAAAACTTGATAAATACTCTTTGTGCTGCAACTGCCACTTGGTTAGTGTATGTTTCTCTAATAAATGATGTGCTTTTATAGTTATTAATGCTGCTGCCGCTTCAAAACCCACACGTCCCTTGATACCTACAATAGTGTCTCCTACATGTATGTCTCTACCAATGGCGTAAGCAGATGCTAAATTATTTAAAGTTTCAATATTAATCTCTGGGTCGTTCTCAATACCATTAACTGCAACTAATTCGCCTTTATCAAAAGTTAATTTTACTCTTTCATCTTCAGCATGTTTTAGTTGACTTGGATAGGCTTCATCCGGTAAAGGTTTATCAGAAGTTAAGGTTTCTGATCCACCTACGCTTGTGCCCCAAAGTCCTTTATTAATAGAATATTTTGCTTTTTCCCAAGATAAATCAATCCCGTTAGATTTTAAGTAATCAATTTCCTCTTGCCTTGTTAATTTTTGGTCTCTAATTGGTGTAATAATTTGAATTTCTGGAGCAAGCGTTTGAAAAATCATATCAAAACGAACTTGATCGTTTCCGGCACCCGTACTTCCATGAGCAATATATTTAGCATTGATACTTTTGGCATATTTTACGATTTCTATTGCTTGTATAATACGCTCTGCACTTACTGATAATGGATAGGAATTGTTTTTTAAAACATTGCCAAAAATTAAATACTTCACTACTTTTCGATAAAATGTAGCAACGGCATCAACGTTTTTATAGGTTGAAACACCCATTTTGTATGCATTAGCTTCAATTTTTTCTATTTCTGCTTTAGAGAAACCACCAGTATTTATACTTACTGCATGAACATCATATTTTTTTGATAAGCTTACTGCACAATAAGATGTATCTAATCCGCCACTATAAGCGATAACTAATTTTTCCATTATATTATTTTTTGTCTTTTTTCAGAAACATGGTTTCTTTAATATGCTTTAATCTATTAAAAACTTTTTCTTTAATTTTTATCTTTTCTTTTGACCCATTAACTTTTGAGTCATATAACATGCCAGTACACAAGCACATTTTGCGATTAGTACGTGTTAAAACATCATAATTTTTACACGTTTGGCAACCATCCCAAAAAGTTGGATCGTCTGTTAATTCTGAAAACGTAACAGGTTTATAACCTAAATCACTATTCATTTTCATAACCGCCAAACCCGTGGTTATACTAAAAATTTTAGCATCGGGGAATTTGTTTTTTGAATGCTCAAAAACTTTATGCTTAATTTTTTTTGCAAGACCTACACCTCTATAATCTGGATGAACAATTAGGCCCGAATTAGCTACATACTTACCATGACCCCATTTTTCTATATAACAAAAACCAGCAAAAACATTACCATCCAATGCAATAACGGCATTTCCATTTTCCATTTTAGTCGCGATATATTCAGGCGTACGTCTGGCAATACCAGTTCCTCTTACTTGAGCAGACTCTGCAATGGTTTCGCAAATTATATCTGCGTATTTTAAATGTGTTTTATCGGCTATTAAAACCTTCATTTCTCAATCGTTTTTAATGTCAAAAATTATTTTTTTCGAAAGGAGAACTGGACTCACCTAATTCTAAAATTGTAGCGCACCCCTACGGGCGACGTGGAAAAACATGTCGCATGAAATAATTGTTAAGTCTTAAATTAAGTTGAAATTGAAATGCTATAAAAAAATGATTGAACACTATGAAAAAATTAAAATTACGTATTGGTTTTGCTTCTATAAAAGATTAAGAGCGGCGGCGGCGAATGCACACCAACAAACCGGGTATAGTAAAACGTAATTTATTTTTTAAACTTTTCATATGGTAAAACTAAAATTTTATTTAATATAAGTATTAAAAACAAACTAGTTTTTTAATTAAATTATTAATATTCTATAAAAAATTGGAATTTATTATGAATAATGCGCTTTTTTATAAATCTATTAATGTATTTAAAAAAAGGGAATTCAAAATGAATTCCCTTTTTTTAAATATTATTTTCTATTACAGAAATTAAAAATTTATAAGTTTTTAATTTTAATATTCTTGAACCATACTTTATCGCTGTGGTCTTGTAGGCCAATATGACCAGTTTGATGTTTACCAAAACCTTCCCAATCTTTAAATTTAGAGTTTTCAACTAAAGCATCCCAAGCTTCTCCATGAAGAGGGAATTTTACAATTTTAGTGCCGTTAAGTGTCACACTTCCTTCATTAGTATTATGGTTTATGCTAATTTCACACAAATTCCATTCTCCTGCTGGTTTACAAACATCATGCTCTGGTTGAACCATATCATATAAAGCTCCAGCTTGATGAAATTTTGGATTCGCCTTAGCATCTGGATGACGTTCATTATCCAAAACCTGAATTTCCGGTCCTGTTTGATACGCTTCGTTATATTTAGGGTCTTCAAAAACACTCCAAAATATACCACTATTTCCTCCCTCAGAAATTTTCCATTCCAATGACAAAACAAAACTTGTAAATGTGTCTTTTGTTATAATATTTTTTCCACCTTCTTTACTTGGAGTAAACATCATGGCATCGCCATCAATGCTCCACTCAGGATACATACTATCCGTTCCATATCCACGCCAATTGTCGAAATTTGTACCATCAAAAAGTGTTGTCCATTCAGAAGTAGTTTCAACTTCTTCTTCAATTTCGATCACAGTCTCGGTAGTTTGTTTCGTTTTTTCTTTGCATCCAATAAGTGCAATGGTGCAAATTGCTAAAAAAATTAATTTCTTCATATTCAATAATTATATAGTTTATAATCCTAATATTCTTTTTAATTCTTCTTCATCTGAATCATTTCCTCCCGCAAAATCATCAAATCGTTTAGTTGTAACTTCGATGATATGATTATTTATAAAATCTACTCCTTCCCTAGCGCCTTGTTCAGGACTTTTTATTACGCATTCCCACTCTAAAACTGCCCAAACATCACAACCATATTCGGTTAATTTTGAGAAGACTTTTTTAAAGTCTACTTGCCCATCGCCAGGTGACCGGTAGCGACCTGCCCTGTCTTTCCAATCATTATATCCTCCAAATGTTCCTTTTTTTCCTGATGAATTAAATTCAGAATCTTTTACGTGAAACGCTTTTATAAACTCATGGTAATGGTCTATATACTTCACATAATCTAGTTGTTGAAGTACAAAATGAGATGGATCGTAAAGAATATTTACTGCGCTATGGTTTCCCGTCGCTTCAAGAAAACGCTCAAAAGTATCACCATCATGTATATCTTCAACCGGATGTACTTCATAACAAACGGCAACCCCGTTATCTTCAAAAGTATTTAATATGGGTTTCCAACGATCGGCTAATTCTTTAAAACCTAAATCTATTAATCCTTTAGGTTGTTGTGGCCATGGATGCATCATAGGCCAAAGTAATGAACCTGAAAAAGTTGCATGTGATTTTAGCCCCAGTCGCTTACTGGTTTTTCCAGCTTTATGCATTTGGTCTACTGCCCAAGCAGTACGTTCTTTATATTTTCCTTTTAAATGTTCCGGTGCAAAAACATCAAACATAATATCATGTGCAGGGTGAACTGCCACTAACTGACCTTGAATATGTGTGGAAAGTTCTGTGATTTCTAACCCGTAGCTATTGATTTTTCCTTTAAAATCATCACAATATGTTTTACTATCTGCCGCAATATCTAAATCGATTATGGATTTATCTAATGTTGGTATTTGTATTCCTTTATAACCCAAATCTGAAGCCCATTTACATAATCCATCTAATGAATTAAATGGTGCTTTATCATCCATAAACTGTGCTAAAAAAATCGCAGGCCCTTTTATAGTTTGCATTAATTTAAGTTTTCAATATTTACCCAAACATTTCCTTTTTGATGAGATTCAACGGCTTTTTCAATAAAATCCATTCCTCTTGCACCATCGATAATAGTTGGGAACTCACCATGATTATATGGTTCTTTATTAATAGCTTTCGCTATTCCTTTATAAATGTTTCCCATTGAATCAAAAATACCCTCAGGATGCCCTGGAGGCAATTTTGTTCCATCTAAAGACAATTCATAATTATAAGTATGACCAGGTTTTAAAACACGAATCGGTTTACCATCTTCCATTAAATACAAGTAATTAGGGTTTTCTTGTTCCCATTTTAAACCTGCTTTATCACCATAAACTTTCACAATAAAACTGTTCTCTTCACCTGTGGCAATTTGACTTGTACAAATAACCCCTTTTACATTGTTATTACATCGTAGTAAAACTGTTCCGTCTATATCCATTTTGTTATCTGAATATAGGTAATTTAAATCGGCTAAAACAGATTCAATTTTATGCCCAGACACATACTCTAGCATATCAAAGGCGTGAGTGCCTATATCGCCAATACAACAACTAATTCCTGATTTTTCTGGATTTAATCGCCAAGTTGAAGAACGCTTTTCTTTATCGTGAATTATTGGGTTTATCCATCCCTGATAATATTGCGCATCTATTTTTTGAATTTTACCCAGCTCACCGTTTAATATCATTTCGCGCATTTGACGCACCATTGGATATCCTGTATAAGTATATGTAACTGCAAATACAGTTTTAGCTAATTTTAACGTTTGGTTTAATATTTTAGCTTCTTCGTAAGTGGTTGTCATTGGCTTTTCACAAATGACATTAAAACCATTTTCTAGCAACTTTTTCGCCATCGGGAAATGCAGAAAATTAGGAGTTAAAATGGATACAACTTGTATTCGTTCTTCCAAAGGTAGCTTTAATTCTTCTGAAATTAGTGTGTCAAAATCTTTATAAATTCGATTTGTTGGTAATCCGATTTTTTTTGCAAATCCAATATTCTCATCGAAATTAGGATTAAACACACCACCAACAATTTGATACTTATCATACATAGCTGATGCTACGCGATGTAATACACCTATTAATGAATCGCCACCGCCACCTAAAATTCCTAATCTAATTTTATTACTCATTTATTTATGCGTCTTTATATTCTACCTTTTCGTTTTTAAATAATACCGCAAAGAAAATTAAAACCCCAACAGCAAACAGTGCTGGAAACAACCATACATCTGTCCAGCTATGTGTTCCATTCATTAAAACATTTTTATCTACAATTTGTCCTGCAACCCAAAACCCAACTAGCATGCCAACACCATAGGTCGCTAAAGTTATTAAGCCTTGTGCAGCACTTTTTACTTTCTCTCCAGCTTTCGAATCTGTGTAAATTTGCCCAGACACAAAGAAAAAATCATAACATATACCGTGTAACGCAATACCAATAGCAAGCATAAAAAATAAATCGCCTGCATTACCAAAAGCAAACAATGCATATCGTATGGCCCAAGCTAACATCCCGAAAAGAATGGTTTTTTTAAATCCATATTTTTTAAAGAAAAATGGAAGTAATAACATAAAACCAACTTCGGAAATTTGACCTAAAGATGCCCAAGCCGTAGAATTTTCTACTTTATATTCGGTTAAAAAAGGACTGATATTTTGATAGTAAAATGCAAGTGGAATACAAATTAAAACTGAAGATAAAAAGAACACTAAAAAGTTTCTATCCTTTAATAATTTTAAAGCATCTAAGCCTAAAATATCTTTAATCGTTACTTTTTCATCCTTTGAAACACTTGGTGGTGTTTTGGGTAGTGTAAAACTAAAAACACCCAAAATTGCTGAAGCTATAGCCACCATTGTAAAAGTATTTGATAACATACCTTGACCTATATTTTCAATAGAATCCCACTTAAAAGCAAAACTGATTATTAGTCCTGCTAAAATCCAACCTATAGTGCCAAAAACACGAACCATAGGGAATTGTTTTGCAGGATCGTTCATTTGATTAAAAGACACTGAATTTACTAAAGCCAGCGTAGGCATATAAGCAATCATATACCCCAAAACATATGGATAAAAAGTTGCAAACTCCGTTGATTGCGACATTTGATACATTAAAAAGGCACCTATTAAATGTAGTACTCCAAGAATTTTTTCAGCATTAAAAAAACGATCTGCAATTAAACCAATAATAAAAGGTGCAATTATAGCACCCCAAGATTGGGTGGAATATGCCATTCCAGTTTCTGCTCCAGTTGCACTTAAGTTATTACCCAT